>JALWSI010000194.1 GCA_027080315.1 bacterium
ATTCCAGTTCCTTCCTGACATCCTCGTCCATGGTCACCTATTTTATCTCTTCATAGGCGTAGCACTTCTTCACAATCCTGTGCTCCGGGACGCACCAGAAGAAGGGCCAATGGATCTTCTTGCACCAACCGATTATGTCAGCCGGAGGAAACTGAGAGTTTTTGATAACCGGTTTGAAGTATTTGCAGCCCCAACAAATGTGATCGCTATCCTTCTCGGGCTCGAGGATCATGAGCTTAAACTCGGCTGGCGTCATCTCCTCTTTGGGTTTATTCAAAAAGCTTCTGTCAATTCCCATTGATCGCCTCCTCCTCTCTACCAGTCTCTAACCAAGCCCCTCTTCTTCCTCTCGAGGAACTCTTCCCATAGCTCTGGGGAGTTTTCCTCAATAGGCCACTTGAATCCTGCGGAGCCCAGAGGACCAGTGGACTTGGGCTGGGGACGTTGCCCCCTCACAGGATAGCCCCTTACGCTGAACTTAACCGGATCGGGTTGTCCAAGGTAGATGTGCCTGGGAAGACAGAGGTAGGGTCTTGTTCTGCCTTCTGTCCCAGGCAGGTAGTTCTTGTAGCCCTCAAGGGGCTTATCGGCGTAGAGAGGAAGAATGTCGGGCTCGGTTCCAGGGGGCTGCTCCTCTGGACCCTTATACATCCAACCCTCGATCATGTATATGTAATAGACGGTTCCACACTCTGCACAGGCAATCTTGCCTTCCCAGTTCCAGAAGTTGAAGGGGTCCAGATAGTTAACGGTGTTGCACACCTTTCCATCTATCTCTTTTTTGCACCATATTATATCACACATAGCATATCCCCCTATATTATGGTCTTCTCATACCACTCTTTGAGGGTGCTCATGGGATAACCGAGAAGCTCGTGGTAGATCTTAATGTTGTCGGCACCCACAGGCCTCAGATCCCAATACTTTCTTCTGGGTGTCTTGGACATGAGACCGCAGCTGTAAGTGCTTTGCACCAAGAAGTCTCCGTACACTGGATCAGCCTGCCAGCGAAGGGTTCCCCTCTCGCGGTAGTGATCAGACTCGTAAACCTCCTGGTCGTTGAGCACCGGCATCGCCAAGAGACCAGCCTCTTTTAGAATTTTAACAACCTCAGAGCGGCTCTTGTCTGCTGCCCACTTCTCAAGCTCGTGGTAGATCTCAACCTGTGCCTCAGCCTCCACTCTGTCTTTGTGGTTCATGTATTTGTCGTAAAGGTCCATACGGCTGATAACCTTGCAAAGCTCTTTGAAGTCAGGATCGTTAAAGGCGCTCACCATCACGTAGCGTGCCTCTTCCCTCAGCTGGGGATTTCTGTCGTTGGGATAGTCAGACTTGCCGCAGATGATGATGCCATGGACGCAAAGCTGGGTGTCCCAGTTGCCCCAACGCTGACGGACGATTCCGAAGCGTCCGTATAGAGGAGTGGTGTAGCCCAAGCATCTGGTGGCAGCCTGCACCTGGGAGAACTCAATCATGGTTCCCAGACCGGTCTTGCGCCTCCAGAGAAGAGCTGCGAGCATGGCCACAGTAATCTGGGTGCCTGAGTACCAGTCAATGTTCCAGTTAGAGCTCTTGGTGGCGTGACCACCGAAGTCCTCGTGGAAACCGGTGATGCTGGCGAGACCCGCGTGAGCCTGACCAAGAATGTCATAGGAGCCTCCCCAGACCTTTGGACCGTAACCGAATCCACCGCCCCAAACATAGATGAAGCGGGGGTTCAGTTCTTGGAGATACCTATAGCTCTGTTTCCACTTGTCAAAGGTTCCAGGCCTGTAGCACTCTGTGAGACCGTCAGACATTCTCACCAGGGAGTAGAATGCCTCTTTGATCTCCTCCCGGTGGTAGTCCATGGAGATGTAGTACTCGTTCACGTTTGCGTTGAAGCAGGCCACGCCAGTTCCTGTCATGGGCCTTTCGTCGTGAAGAGGATACACATAGCACTCGTTGAAGGGGGAGGTATGGCGCATGGGGTCTCCCATACGGGGCATTTCCACCTTGATCACCTCGGCACCCAACTCCGCTAAGTTGGTGACGGAATGGGGGGTGAAGATGTACATGGTGGTGCTGAGCCACCTGATTCCTTTGAGGGCCGTGGGCTTGACGAACTCGTTGCCTACGTCAAACACCTTACGGCAGTAGTCCTCAAAGGGAATCTTCATCTCATCCATTTCCTCCTGGCTCTGGGGCCCCGGCTGATCCTCAATGGGTATTCTCTCAAATTTCTCCATCACACTACCCCCTTGTCCTCAAGTTCTCTCATCTTCCACTGGTCAATTCCCAGATACTTCATGTAGATCTCGTAGTTGTCCTTCCCAACTGGCCTGCCTAACCACTTCACCCTTGCAGGGGTATGTAGCTGGAAGCCATCGGGAGGATAGGCATAGAGCAGGGTACCGTAGTGCTCGTCCTCAATGGTGTCAACCCAAGGACGATACTTGAAGTGGGGGAACTCCGCCACTTCGTCAATGAAGAGCAATGGACCAGCGGCGATCTCGTATTCCATGAGTTTGTCCTCAGCCTCTTTACGGCAGATACCCCTGAGCCATCTTGCGGTGAGGGTATAGGTCTTGGTGAGGGCCTGCAGAGCGTTTCTGGCTCCCACCTCTTTGAGCAGGGGATCTTCTCCGATGAGGCGTCCAAACTCGGGATAGTCTCTCTCTATACACATGCCGATACGGTACCAGAGACGGTCGGTCTGGCCACCGATCATCATGTATCCGTCACGGCAGGGGTTCCAAGCGTACTGGTTCAGGTTGGGATCCCAAGAGCCTGTTCTTCCTTTGATGCTGGCGTTGAATCCGTACCAGGTGAGGTCAAAGTCAAGGATGTCCAACAGGGCCTCTGCTGAGGTGACCTCTATAAACTGTCCCTCTCCACTAAACTCGTCTCTCCAATACCAGGCGGCCAAGATGCTCACAGCCACCTGCTCGCCGGCGGTGTAGTCGGCAAACCAGGGTCCCGACCTTGTGGGGTTACCGCCTCTCTCCCTGTCCAGCAGGTCAGGGGGGAATCCTGTGTTGTGGACCCAAGAGCAGGCAACCATGCCAAAGGGATCCAGCATAGGCTGACCAAACTTTGAAACCTCGTCTTTCATGGAGCCCCACTGGCCCACCTCGCCTGTCCAGCAGTAGACCAGCTTGGGATTGATCTTCTCAAGATACCTGTAGCTCAAACCCCTCTCATCCATGTAGCCAGGGGGATAGTACTCAATAATTGCGTCCACCGTGGCAGCCAGGCCTTTGAACATCTCCTGGCCTTCCTCGGTGTCAAGGTCCAGGGTTATACAGTACTTGTTGCGGCACTCATGGATGAATTCCAAACCACAGGGTTCACCTGTGTACGCGTCCTTTAACATATACTCTTCGCGACCAAAGGGGGTGAGTTGCCTTAGGGGATCACCTCCAGGAGGCTCAACTTTGATAACCTCTGCTCCCAGCTCTGATAGGAGGGAAGCAGCAAAAGGACCGCTTAGCTTCCAGGTTCCAACCTCCAGAACCCTGTAACCCTGAAGGGCTTCGGGTTTAAGGAAGTTGTACTCCATACGGAGGTTGTCCTCGCACCATTTACCGAACTCCTGAGCCTTTCTGGCGGCGTACTGTTTCTCCATCACCTCGTCGGGAGAAGGAGGAGGGGTAACTGGCCAGGGCCTCACCTCAGGGCTGTTGATATCGAGGGTATCAGCTCTGCTATTGATCTCAATCTCAATAACTTCCTGCTGCTTGCGAGGCGCATGCCGAGCTTTTGCCCGCTCTGGGAGTTTGATCTTCAACTCTTCTGCCATAATTTAAACCTCCCACTCAAATATCGTCTCTACCTTTTCCAAACTTTCCCAAACAAACCTTTAAAAGAGCCATCCACTTCAAAACACACAATGTCCCACTTTTTTAACACTACCTGTTTACATCTACCACCTCCTCTCTTATTCAAGATAATTCGCTCGCGGTTCTACCTTGCCCTACTCTCATTTCCTCTAAAACGTTTTTCCCCTCTCCTGGGCATCCCTAATAAAACGGCGCTATCATTCCTGTCAATAGGAAAAAATCAAATAAAGTTATTCTTTTTTGAGTGTCAATATAACCCTTTTAATATCATATAGATATGCTCTAAAACAGCGAGACAAAAATTGGTATAGTTAGAGTGAAAAGATAAAAAAACAAAGGCGTTTAGCGAAGATGGCAAGGGGTAAATGTCTTGTTGGCAAAACCCTTTTTCATTACTATGGTATTATCTCTCTTGCGCGGTGGCTCCTAAGGGCCTATATCGGTTAGTATGTTTTGAAAGGAGGATGGTGGCAGTGATGGAAGATGAGAAAGGTGCAAGGAGAGAAATTAAGCATAAGAGCCTATGTTACTACCAGCTTAACGAGCTCTGCAAGGAAGAGTCATGGCGAATGTTCAGGATAATAGGGGACTTTGTGGAGGGTTTTGACGCAATTCCTCCCTTGCTTCCCTCTGTTACCATATTTGGATCAGCCAGGGTGAAGGAGGATAGTCCGATTTACCAGACCACTATGAAATTAACGGCTTTGCTGGCAGAGAAGGGATTTACCGTGATCACAGGAGGAGGGCCGGGAGTGATGGAAGCAGCCTGCAGAGGAGCCTATGAGAAGGGGGGAATCTCCATTGGGCTTAACATTGAGCTTCCCCACGAACAGACTTCTAATCCCTACTCTACCCTCACTCTGAACTTTCACTACTTTTTTGTGAGGAAGGTTATGTTGGTTAAATACGCCAGTGCCTTTATCCTTATGCCAGGGGGGCTTGGAACCTTTGACGAGCTTTTTGAGACTTTGACCCTTATTCAGACCAGGAAAATTAGAAGGTTTCCGGTGATCCTGTTTGGGAGTGATTACTGGGGAGGATTGGTGGATTGGCTCAAAAATAACACCCTTGCAAGGGGGTTTATAAGCAAGGAAGATATGGAGCTTTTTAGACTTATGGATTCTGTAGAGGAGGCAGTAGAGTTTGTGGATTCTTGGTATAAAGAGAGGGGAGAGTGTGAAGGTGAAGCCAAGGTGCATCATGTGCCATAAGATTCTACTATAGTTATTGAAACCCCTTTAGTAATAGGTTAAAAGGAGATGTGGGAAAGGGGCAACTGTCTGTGAAAGGAGGACTTGAATGACAGGTGTTACGGCAGTTGCCATAGGGATAAGTGCCATGAAGACGGCTCTGCTCTTATCTGCACCTGTGCTTGTCTTCTCTTTGGTGATAGGTCTCTTGATAAGTATTCTCCAAGCGGCAACCCAGATCCAAGAGATGACATTAACCTTTGTTCCAAAGATATTCGCTGCGGTGTTGGCTGTGGTGATCTTTGGACCGTGGATGCTCCGTTTAATGATCAGCTACACCACCCAGCTGATATCAAATATCCCTATGTATGTGAGGTAGGAGACCAGTCTTGAACTTTACCCCTCCTGTTTTTGACCTCACCACCGTCTATTGGTTTTTCGTTCTCTTTTTGCGGGCAGCATCTTTTATATTCACTGCTCCCATAATAGGGAGTCGCAATGTGCCTGTGACTGTTAAGGCTGGCCTTTCATTGGCTATAGCCATAGTGGTGTATCCTGTTATTCCTCATAGCTACTTTGGACAGGTACCAGAAAACCTTCCTACTTTAGCCATGATTGTGATTAGAGAGGTTATAATAGGTATGGCCATAGGGTACGGAGCCCGTTTGGTGTTTGACGGGGTGCAGTTTGGTGCCCAGTATGTGGCCTTCATGATGGGATTGGGTATAGCCAATGTTCTTGATCCGCAGTCAGAGGCCCAGATGCCCATTATTGCTCAAATGGAGGGGGTTATTGCCTTTATTCTGTTCATAGCCATTGGAGGACATTTGTGGTTTATATCTGCATTTCACGATAGCTACTACATAATTCCCACAGGTGGGTTTAAACTGGTCTCTGGCGCCTGGGTTCTCTATTTAATGAAGATGGTGGGCAGGCTCTTTGTGATCGCCATGAAGGTGAATGCTCCAATATGGGCTGCCCTTCTATTTACCCAGGTATGTATGGGCATAGTGGCCCGAATGATCCCACAGATAAACATATTCATCGTTGGTTTTCCTCTTCAGATAGCAATAGGTTTCTTTGTGCTGGCCTTCTCTTTGAATGTTCTGGCCACGGTTTTAGAGAGGTACTTTTATCAGCTTCACAAGGACATCTTCTTGATTATGCGATTGATGGCGGGGTGATGTAGATGCCAGAGAGAGACGACCAGGAACGCACAGAAGACCCAACTCCAAAGCGAAGGCAGGAGGCAAGGGAGAAGGGCCAGATCCCTAAAAGCCGAGAGGTGGCTTCTGTAGCCCTGCTATTTGCAAGCTGCATCTACTTTCTCTTTCTTTACAAGTACACCTACCAACATCTGGGAGAGACCATTGTTCACTTCTTCAGGCTTATTCCTAATGTGAAAGAGATGAACATATACGCCTTTACTCGGGCTCTGACCACAGGGATGAAAGAGCTGGGAATGGTTCTGACCCCCTTTTTACTTTTGATGGTTGTGGTCTCTTTGGTTGCAAATATTGGACAGGTGGGTTTTATATTAACAGGAGAACCCCTGATCCCGAAGCTGGACAAGTTGAATCCTATTTCTGGAATAAAGAACCTATTTTCAAAGAACTCCCTGGTAGAGCTGGTTAAGGGGCTTTTGAAGATAGCAATAATAGGCTTTGTGGCCTACAAGGTGCTTAAAGGCGACTTTGCAAAGATTTTTGCCTTAGGTCTGCTCCCCGTTTCAGGTCTTGCAGGATTCATCCTGTGGGCTGCTTTCAAAGTCACCATGAAGATAGTGATGGTCTTCGTTATTCTCGCCATTCTGGATTACGGCTATCAGAAGTGGGAGAACGAGCAGCAGTTGAAGATGAGTGTTCAAGAGGTGAAAGAGGAGCTGAAGCAGATGGAGGGAGATCCTCAAATCAAGGCGAAAATAAAGCAGCTTCAGCGTGAGATGGCCCAGCGTAGAATGATGGAAGAGGTACCGAAGGCCGATGTGGTCATCACGAACCCCACTGAGCTTGCCATAGCCCTGAGATACGATGATGCAAAGATGGAGGCACCTACTGTTGTAGCCAAAGGAGCGGGGTTTGTGGCCCAACGAATAAAGGATATAGCAAACAAGCATGGGGTTCCCATTGTGGAGAACAAGCCTCTGGCCCAAACCCTCTACAAAGCGGTGGAGATAGGAGACGAGATCCCTGAGCACCTCTACAAAGCAGTGGCAGAGGTGCTGGCCTATGTCTATTCCCTCAAGAACAGGGAGAGAAGGAAAACAGCTTAAATGGCAGAAGAACGCAGCTTCATAGACCGATACCTGGGTTCTTCCTTTGACGTTGGCATAGCCCTGAGCGTCGTACTTGTTCTAACCGTCATGATCATCCCTCTCCCTGCTCCTATCTTGGATATACTGCTCGCAACCAACATATCTCTTTCCCTCCTGATTCTACTAACCTCGGTTTACGTTCAAAGGCCATTGGAGTTTTCATCATTTCCCACGGTGCTTCTCATTACCACCCTCTTCAGGCTCTCCCTTAACGTGGCCACCACCAGAAGGATTCTCCTTTACGGCAACAAAGGTACCGCTGCAGCTGGCCATATAATTCAAGCCTTTGGTCAATTTGTGGTGGGAGGCAACTACGTAGTGGGGTTTGTGGTGTTCCTGATTCTGGTGATCATAAACTTTGTGGTTATCACCAAAGGTGCCCAAAGAATAGCCGAAGTGGCAGCCCGCTTCACTTTAGATGCCATGCCGGGAAAGCAGATGGCTGTAGATGCGGACCTGAACGCGGGGTTGATTGATGAAGCTGTGGCCAGAAAGCGCAGAGAGGAGATTCGCCGAGAGGCCGACTTCTACGGAGCAATGGACGGAGCCAGCAAGTTCGTTAGGGGAGACGCAATAGCCGGTGTTATTATTACTGTTATCAATATCCTCGGTGGATTGATCATAGGGGTGATGCAACTGCACATGTCTCCCGAAAAAGCGGCTAAGACCTTCACCATCTTGACCATTGGAGACGGATTGGTGGGTCAGATTCCAGCCCTTCTTATCTCCACCTCTGCCGGTATCGTGGTTTCAATGGCGGCCTCTTCTGAAGAGAGCCTTGGCAGGGACATCACCCAGCAGATTGCAGGGAATGCGAAGGTGCTGGGTTTAGGATCGGCTATTCTCTTCTTTGCGGGCATAGTGCCAGGATTGCCTTTGATCCCTTTCTGGACCCTTTCTGCCATACTTGGAGTCATCACCTACATCACCTTGAAACGCACAAAAGAGGCGGAGGTGGTGTCTGAAGAAGAGAAGGCAAAAGAGGAGGCAGAGACTCCAGAAGAAGAGGTGGAGAAACTTGCCACAATGATCCAAGTGGATCCCGTTGAGCTGGATCTGGGCTACGGACTTATCCCTTTGGTTGAGGAGGGTAAGGGTGGAAATCTTCTGGCCAAAGTGAAGGCCATGCGAAGGCAGATCGCTCTGGATCTGGGAATAATAGTGCCCCCTGTGCGCATAAGAGACAACCTGCAGCTTCCACCAAATGTTTACACCATCCTCCTGCAAGGGGTTGAGGTGGCAAGGGGAGAGGTGATGATGGATAAGCTTTTGGCCATGAGCCCAGGTGGAGAGGTGAAAGAGATTGAAGGTATTGCAACAAAAGAGCCCGCCTTTGGTCTGCCAGCGGTCTGGATAGCCCCCGAGCTTCAAGACAAAGCTCAGTTGGAGGGATACACAGTGGTGGATCCTGCCACAGTGGTGGTGACCCATCTATCTGAGGTGCTCAAGACCCACGCCCATGAGCTGCTGGGTCGCCAGGAGGTGCAGAATCTGCTTGACAGCGTGGCCAAGACCTCTCCCAAGCTGGTGGAGGATCTTATCCCCAATATTCTGCCTTTGGGCACAGTTAGGTCCGTGCTGCAGAACCTTGTGAAAGAGGGGGTCTCAATACGAAACCTGCAGAGAATCTTGGAGACCTTAGCGGATCTTGGTTCTAAGACAGACGATGTGGAGGTGCTTACAGAGTACGTTAGACAGGTTTTGGCACGCCAGATTGTGCATCAGTACATTGGGCCTGATGGCACCCTGCCAATAGTGGTGTTGGATCCGGCTTTTGAGAGGGTTTTGGTGAATCACGTTAAGAAGACCGAGCAGGGAAGCGTGCTGGCCTTGCCGCCTCAGACGGAGAAACGGTTAGCAGAGAATATTGAACAGGCTCTTAAAGCACCTCTTGAGAAGGGTATTCAGCCTGTTGTGGTTGTTGCAGCAGAGTTGCGCCCTGCCTTTAGAAGGTTTATGGATAGATACATACAGAAGGTTGCTGTATTGTCGCCTTTAGAAATACAGTCTGATATCAGGGTGCAGGTCTTGGGTGTTGTGAAGTGGGAAGAAGAGGATAAGAAGGAAGAGGAGGGTAGATGAAGATAAAGTGCTACACCGCCTCAACAGCCAAAGAGGCCCTTGAGATGGTTAGAAGGGAACTGGGGGAGAATGCCCTGATTCTCTCTACAAAAGAGAGATTTGGCAGGGTTGAGGTGGTGGCAGCTACCGAGTTTGACTTTGACACCCTCAAAGAGGAAGAGCCGCGCAAGGCAATAGACATAGTAGAGCAGATTAAGGAGTCTTCTTCACCTCCAGGTTCGTATCCACCTTCTTCTCCGTCTCTTTCAAGCATTTACCAGCATCTTCATGGGCCTCAAGGTGGAGAGCCTCCTCCCCCACAGGGAGAGAAACCTACTTCACAGGTACCTCAGGTTGCTCCTCCCGGAATGCCCGTGGCATCAGAGCAGTCTCCTGTTCCCTCACACGTCATGGCAGAGATTATGGAGATAAAAGAGGTGCTGTTGAGACTGCTTCAGGACCGAAAGGAACAGGAGACAATAAGAGGGCTGTCAAACGAGATAAAAGAGATAAAAGAGCTACTTAAGAAACAGACCCAGCAGACAGAGTCATCTACCGGGGACCTTCAGGTAGGAGAGAGTCTGAGGCCCATCTATGAGAGGTTGAAAAAGCAGGAGCTTAGCGGAGAGCTTCTTAAGAATGTTATGATTACCCTCTCGCTTCATCCCGATGCGGTGGATCCATACCTTATTGCAGAAGAGGTTTTGAGCAAAGAGATATTAACCGTTGATATATTTGGCCAAAAGCCCTCAAAGGTTCTGATGCTTCTCGGTCCCACTGGGGTGGGGAAGACAACCACAATAGCCAAACTCGCCGCCATGGGCACCATCTCTGGGCTCAAGATGGGTATTGTGAACATTGACACCTATCGTATTGGAGCCACGGAACAGTTAAAGACCTACGCCAGGATCATGGGCTTACCCTTTAAGGTGGCACACTCTCCAGAGAGTTTCGTGCAATGCTGCGACTCCTTGAGTTACCTGGATCTCATCCTGGTTGATACCGCAGGAAGATCTCCTACAGACGACCTTAGAATAGAGGACATGAGAGGCTTTCTTGACTCTTCTGTGCCCATAACCTCTTTGGTTGTTTTGGGGATACCCACCAGAACAGAGGACATGCTGATGGCTGTTGAGAAGTTTAAGGACTTTAAGGTGGTTGGGTTCATTTTCACCAAGTTGGACGAGAGCAGCGTATATGGCCCAATGATAACCGTTTGCAAAAAGGCTGCAAAACCAGTGGCCTACATCACAACCGGTCAAAGGGTTCCCGAAGACATAGAACTCGCCTTACCTGGTAGAATAGCGAGGCTTATTCTGGGAACAGAGAGTATTCTTACGAGGTGAGCTGAGATGGAGGAGAAGAGGGCCCTCATATCTCAGACCCCTCAGGATATCTTAGGTCCAGAGGATCAGGCCCACAGCCTGAGACAGTACTTCTCTCCTGGTCGTGAGACTGTGGTTGTGGCTATCACCAGTGGAAAAGGTGGGGTGGGCAAAACCAACTTCACAGCAAATACCGCTTATCTTCTGGCCCAAATGGGTAAAAAGGTCTGTGTGCTTGATGCCGATTTGGGATTAGCCAACATAGACGTGTTGTTGGGTCTTGTGCCCCGTAAGACCTTGGCCAATGTGCTCAGGGGCGAATGCACCATGACAGACATTGTTCTGGAAGGACCGGGAGGAATGGCCATTATTCCTGCAAGCTCGGGGCTTAGAGAGATGGCCAACATGGGGCGTGAACAACAGAAGATTCTGGCAGACCAGATGGCGTCATTAGATGGGGAATTTGATTTTCTCTTCATAGACACTGCAGCCGGGATTTCTCAGCAGGTTATGGCCTTTCTAGCTGCGTCTCCTCAGGTGATCCTGATTACCACTCCAGAGCCAACTGCGGTGACAGATGCCTACGCCATGGTTAAGTTGCTAAACTCAGAGTACGGCAAGCGCACCATCTATTTGGTGGTGAATATGGTTAGGCGATACAGAGAAGGTGAGGAGACCGCGGGAAAGCTATCTTTGGTAGTTAAGCGTTTTTTGGGGGAGCACATAAAGATTGAGCATCTTGGCTCTCTACCTTACCAGACAGACATTGCCATCTCTGTGAGAGAACAGAGGCTTTATGTAGAGAAGTATCCAGACCGGAAATTCGCTGGCCTCTTGAAAGAGATATGCTACAAACTTACGGATTTTACCCTATTCCCTGGTGTTAGAGGAGGGGTTTCTCTGTTTGCAAAGGCTTTAATGAGAGGTTTGGGCAACAAATGATACCTGGAATAGACAACTTCTTGTCTATTGTTGAGGCTATAGTGAACAGGGTGCTTATTCACAGCGTGTATCGTAGAAGGATCACAGGGGTGGCCATGCTGCTATCCTGTGGAGTTGTGGTATTGTATGCAGTGGATCCCCATCATCCTTTTTCCAACGATCCCCTTCTATGGTTGGCATGGGTGGTTATTCATGGACTTTCCTGGTTTTTTGTCTTTCTTTTCATATGTCTCATAGCCACCTATTTTATTCTGAAAGAGGACATCCTATCTTTCATGGAAGACGAAGAAGAGGAAGATAGGTCTGAGTTTGCCACGAACGAGATGGAGAACGCTGAGGAGAGAGTGAGTGGATAAGGAAGAACTGTTCTACAAGTACCTCCCCATTGTGGAGAGATGTGTTATGCGTATAAAGGAGAGGATTCCTGCCCACGTTGAGGCTGATGACTTGGTTAACCAGGGGGTTATCGGACTTCTTGATGCCATAGATAGGTTTGATCCTCAGAAGGGGGTGCCTTTCCCTGTCTTTGCAGAGATAAGGGTGAGGGGGGCTATAATGGACTATCTGCGCTCCTTAGATTGGCTTCCACGGTCAAGCAGGGGAAGGCTTAAAGAGTACGAAGAGGCATTAAAGATGCTTGAGCAGAAACTGGGCAGAGAGCCAACTCCTAAAGAGCTTGGAGATCTATTAGGTGTGGATGAAGAGGAGGTGCATAGGTTAGAGCTTGAAGTGGCTAATCAGTTCTTTGTTAGCTTAGCCACTCCGATTGTGGAGTCTGAGAACCCCCAAACCCTTCTTGATGTCCTTGCAGGAGACGAAGAGGAATCTCCAGAGGCGATATGTGAAAGGGTTGAGACCATAGAACTGTTGGCCAAGGCCATAGATAAATTGCCCGAAAGAGATCAACTGCTCCTGTCTCTTTACTACCGAGACAACCTCACAATGAAGGAGATTGGAAGGGTTCTTGACATATCGGAATCCAGGGTGTCTCAGCTACACTCAAGGGCTCTATTGAGATTGAAGGATGAGATAAATAACCTTTCTGGACGTGAATAAATAGCAGGAGAGATATATGGCAGAGATTTTGAGTCAGGACGAGGTTGATGCTCTACTTTCAATGATCCAGACTGAAGAGGAGGTGGAGCTGGAGACCGCAACTGAGCGCTTCACCTCGCGAAAAACCGTTGTGCCTTACAACTTCAAGCGCCCTGATCGTATCTCTAAGGACCAGATGCGGTTTCTGCAGTTTATTCATGATCGTTTTGCACGAAATTTCAGCTCTGTGCTATCGGCCTATCTACGTAGTATCGTTGAGGTTAACCTGGTCTCCATTGATCAGATATCTTACTCTGAGTTCCTCATGTCTCTTCCGGATCCTACCTGCTTCTGCGTTGTGGGGATCCAGCCCATAGAGGGTAAGGCTGCATTTGAGATAAACCCCACTCTGGCTTTTCCTATGATAGACAGGTTGCTTGGTGGACCTGGAGAGCCTCTGAGCGAGATGAGGGCTCTTACTGACCTTGAGGTGGATATTCTTGATGGAGTTATCCAGAGGGCCATGGAGGAGCTTCGCTTCGTCTGGTCAGAGGCCATGGAAGAGATAGAGTTTGTGGTTGAGGTGAAAGAGACCAGCCCTCACTTGATCCAGATAGTCTCCCCAAACGAGGTTGTGGTTCTTGTGGTCTTTGAGGTGAGAATCGGAGAGGTGCAGGGTATGATGAACCTCTGTATCCCTGCCATAGCTTTAGAGCCCATAAGCAGTAATCTTAGCCAGGAGTGGTTCACTGGCACCCGAGAGGTTTCTGAAGAGGATAGACAAAGGATCGTGAAGCACGTGCTAAACGCAAAGGTGGATCTTAACGCCATACTGGGGGAGACCAAGATCACCGTTGGAGAGGTTTTGGACATGGAGAGTGGGGATCTCATAAGGTTACCAACTCCTATGCATGCCCAGTTGAAGATAAAGATAGGGGCAGAAGAGATATTCAAGGGAGTTGTGGGTATATTGAGGGGAATACGGG
>JALWSI010000195.1 GCA_027080315.1 bacterium
GCCTTGCCTCACAACAGGGAGCAGAGGGTGTTGTGCATCTGGCTTTTGGAATAGCGAGAAACGACGGGCTTCAGGTCTTTGTTACTTCAACCCAGCTGGATGGGTTGGAGCCTTTTACGGTTAAGGGGGAGAGGGAGGTGAGGTTCAAGATCCCCTCTTTGCCCCTGCTTGCAGGGGAGTACTATCCCGTTGCCACCATTCTTGATGCCAACGGGCTTGCGCCCCTGCACCGCATGGACGGCGCTCCCTTTCAGGTTGAGAAGCAGGAGGTTGAGATGGGAGTCTGTTTCATAGAGCACCAGTGGGAGCTTGTATGAGAGGAATGAGAGACGAGATAGAGAGGCTCATGGTTGAAGTGGCGGGGCTTGACCTTGGAGAGCCTTTGCCCCCTCTGGATCCTCTCTTTCTTCAGGTCTGGGCAGAGCACTACGCCAGAATAGTGAGGCTTTCGGCGCCTCAAGAGGGTTCCCTCACCCTTGAGGTGGGTGCTGGCTACGGCATAATCCCCATTCTGCTCAGCAGGCGAGGGGAGAGAGTGGTGGCCACTGAGCATCCATCCCGGGGATACCTTTTCAAAGAAGGCTACAGAAGGCTGCTTGAAGCAAATGGGGTGTTGCTGGTGGCAAACGAGCTTTCAGAGGGGCTTCCCTTTGGTTCTGGCAGCTTCTCAAAGGTGCTTTACTGCGATGTTGTTGAGCATCTTCCCCCCTCTTGGGTTGAGGCTCAGGTTAGAGAACTTGGCCGGGTGCTGGCTCCAAATGGTATTCTGGTGGTCTCAACCCCCAACCTTGCGAGGCTGTGGAACCGCCTTTGCCTCCTCTCAGGCAGGCCCGTTAACCCCCCCATACAAGTGAGAAAGGTGGGTGAGACCTTTGACCACATCAGGGAGTACCTCTGGGAGGAGCTTGCTCCCATATTTGAAAATGCGGGTTTCAGTGTTGAGGGCTTGGAGTACGGCTGGATTCCCCACTTCAACGGCAAGAGTCCAACCAGCCCCATCAACAGAGTTAACAGGCTCTTGTTGCGGGCTTTTCCCTCTTTTGGCGACGAGTTTTATGTGCGCATGGTGAAGAGATGAGCACCTACGAAGAGGAGATAAAGAAGGCCCACGAGAGGGTGGCAGAGAGCTACGGCATCGTTGACCTTTACGGCAACCCCGCCGGGGAATGGGAGGGGTGGGTGTTTCAGAAGACGGTGGTGGATAAGGTTGCCTACTTTTGGAGAAGGTACGGTGGTGAGAATACTCTGCTTCTTGATGCAGGTTGTGGCAACGGCCAGATAACCCAGGTGTTTGCCTCTTTGGGGGCAGAGACCATGGTGGGAGTTGACTTTGCCATGCCCATGCTGAAGAGGGGGCGGGAGAGGGCCCAGCTTAAAGGCTACCTTGAGCGACTCTTTCTGGTGAAGGGCAACCTTAAAGAGCTTCCCTTTGCCTCAGAGCGCTTCTCTTTGATTCACCTTTACGGGGTGATGGAGCATCTGGACGATCCCCGGCAGGTGTTGAAAGAGCTGGGAAGGGTGCTGAAGAAGGGGGGGCACCTTGTGCTGAGTATTCCCCGCAAATGGAGCCTTGCCCACCTTACCTACATTGGCTTCAGCCCCTCGGTTAGGGATTGGGGCAAAGAGCTTTCGTGGAGAAGCTTCTTGAAGTTTAGAGAGAAGGCTCAGTTCTACCGCTTTTACAGCTGGGGACAGTTTTCGTCACTGGTTCCTGATGGCCTCAAGGTGGTGGAGAGGGTGCCTGTTCTTCACTACTTCGTGTGCGGGCCCTTGGACAGGTGGATAAGGCGGTGGGACAAGGGCGTCTCTTCAATGGAGGTTAGAGAGAGGTTCTTCTCTAAGATTCCCCTTCCCCCGGCCGGTGAGTATGTGGTGCTGCAGAGGGTTTAATCGCCGTAGTTCTCCAAAAAGGCTGAAGATAGGGCAAGCCACTGCTGGGGGCTGACCTCATGGGGGCGGTTTGCTGGCTCAACCCCCGCTTTGCTTAAGAGTCTCTTCCATTCCACCTCTGGTTGTGCCAGAGATAGCGATTTTAGCACCTTCTTTCTTGGATGCGAAAAGCCCCACGATACCACCCTTCTCATGGCGGTGCGCAGAGGGTGAGAAAGCTGCTCCTTTTTCAGCTCAAGCCTTACAATGGCGGATCTCACCTTTGGGCGGGGCCTGAAGGCCTCGGGGGAGACCTTGTGAACGAGCTCTGCCTGATAGCAGGATTGCAGGAGTATTCCCAGAGGCGAGTATCCCTTCTCTCCAAACCTCGCCGTGATTCTTTGGCCTGTCTCAAGCTGAACCATGAGCACTAAGGCTTCGGACAGACGGCGCAGCAGGAAGAGCTTGAAGAGCAGGGGCGAGGTGATCTTGTAGGGCAGGTTTGAGACCACCTTCTCAATTCTTTTTTCTTCAAACAGAGTCTCAAGCTCAAGTTTCAATATGTCTCCTGTGATCAGCCTCAGGTTTGGATTGGGTAAAAGACCCTCTTTGAGGTGTGAAGCCAGAGCCTTGTCCATCTCAACCGCGGTGACCTTGGCTCCCTTTTTGAGCAGAGCCGTGGTTAAGATCCCTGTGCCTGGTCCTACCTCAAGCACCCTCTTGCCTTGTAGTGGATAGGCCTCTTTAAGGATTATTCTCAGAATGTTTGGATCTACCAGAAAGTTCTGTCCCAGTTGCCGCTTAGGGCTAAACCCTTGCTCTTTCAACCATTATCTCCTTACCCTTGACCTGTAGCCTCTCTTCTACTATCTTCCCTCTCCATGATGAAGGGCAGAAGAAGAGGAGTTTGCCACTTTGGGGGAAGGGAGAGGTGGTGGTTGCTCTCTCCCCTGCTTCTGCTGGCTTTTGTTGTCTCCATCTCATATGCCCTCCCCATAGGCACCGGCTACGACGTGAAGACGGCGGTTGACTCCTGTCTCTCTCAGCTGAAAGATAGGTTGAAGGTCCCCAAGGGCAGTGTTGTGGCCACCCGTGGCTCCTCGGTTGTGGTGGTCTTTGAGAGCCCCTGGGGCCTGCACAGAAACCAGGAACTTATTGTCACCAGAGATGGCCCTCCCATCAAAGATCCCAAGACAGGCAAGGTTTACCCCGGTTTTCCCATAAACATTGCAGTGATCAGGCTTGAAACCATATCGGGCACCAGGGCCGAGGCCAAGGTGGAGAAGGCTTGGGAGAAGGTGAAGGTGGGCTACAAGGTTGTCTCTCCCTTTGAGCCCTGGGTGGTGCTTGAACCTGCATCTGTGGAATCGGAGGTGGAGAAAGGGGGAGAGCTCACCCCTGAGAACATTGACAGCTTCGTGAAGATATCTGTAGGGCAGGATCTTAGTTTTCACCTTGGCACCTTGCCTCTTCCCGAGAGGGAGTACGGTTTCAGGCTTCATCCCGTGGTGCGGTTGGGCATAAAGGGCCCAGAGCTGGCCTTTGAGATTCTCTCGGTATATGCCCCAAATTCATCCCCCACCATTGTGGTCTCAAAGATCATTCCGGTGGTTCAGACCGCCTCTTATGCCGTTCTTGGCAAGAGAAAGAAGCTGATTGAGAGCGGTGAATGGGGAGGATACGCATCGTCCTTGGCCTCAAGGGTGCTGAAAGGCGACATAATGTCTGTGGCATGCGGGGATGTGAACGGGGACGGAAAGGTTGACATAGTCACCCTCTCAGCTAATGGAGAGATAAGGGTTTTTAACCTTCACGAGAAGGAGTTTAAAAAGATCCTATCTTACAAGGTTAAGGTTGGAGGAGGAGAGCATCACCGCTTCTTGCGGATCTCCCTTGCAGACCTAAACCACAACGGCAGAGAGGAAATTTTTGTCACCCATGTGAGGGAAGATATTATTGGTGGGCTTTTGAAACCCTATCTGGATTCTCAGGTGCTTGAGGTGAAGGCTAATGGCAAGAAGATTAAAGTGTTAGCTAAAAGGGAGCCCTATTATTTCAGGGTGGTTAAGAATAGCCTTCACCCAGAGGGAATGGTTCTTGCTCAAAAGATGGACGAATACGAGCCTTACAAAGGAGCCATAAAAAGGGTTGTGTGGCAGGGGAAGAAGCTGGTTATGGACGATAAGCTGCCCCCTTTTATGAAGAAGGTGGATAGGATTTACGGGTTCATCTGGGATGACCTTAACGGAGATGGAAAAGTGGAAGTAGCCCTCATTGACGAGGACGGGTTCTTGAGGGTGGTAAACCTGAAGGGAGAGCCCCTGTGGGAGAGCCCGGACAGCTTGGGGCCTGTTGACTATGCCTTTTTCTACCAGACCCCTCGCTTCATCAGAATACCTGCCGAGAAGAACTTTGAGCCTGAGACCGTTGCCCAGAAGGTCTCAATCCCCCGCAGACTATTGGTGAAGTACCTAAAAGGGGATGGTAGGGTGGCCATATTCACAGTGATGAACGACACCCCCTCCTTTGTTGTGGCAGGGGTGCATATTGAAAGCCAGTGGTATGGTATGAATGGCAGGGTGGTGAAGCTGGAGCAGGTGGCTACGGGTAGGGCCTCGCCTGCGTACTTTGACATACTCTGGGAGACCCCCAAGTTTGCCGACTTTTACGGCGAGGATCTGGCCATTGCTGATCTAAACGGTGACGGTGTCTTGGATGTGCTACTTCTGGGGCGTTCAAAACGCTCTAAGAAGAGCAGGCTTGACATCTATCCGATTCCTGGTGCATAGTTTCGTTGCCGGATGGATGAAGCACTCTTGACTTGATGGCAAGCATGCGGAATATAGAGGGTTTAGAGAGGGAGAGAGGTTGATGCTTGACAGAGGGACTGGTTTTGTAAATACTCCCTCTTGACGATATGAGGTGATTAGGGATAGAGAAAGAGATGAAAAGGCGAGGGAAGCTTAGTGGTATTAAAGATAATGAACCTGAAAGGGGGTGAGAGTGGAGGATTAAGATAGGGGTAGGACCTTATTTGGGAGTAAAAGAGAGTTTAAACTTGAGGATGCGGTAAAATTCTTAGTGAAGAGGACGAGGAGGTAGGAGTATGAGAAAGTATTCTTGGTTGGTGGCGCTGCTGTTTGTCGTGGGCCTCGTCTCCACGGCGTCAGCAGGTGTGCTCTCGGTGCGTATTCCCACCCAGAGCGGCATTGAGGCGAGGTTTGGGATGGTCCAGCTGTGGACCATGAACTGGGCAAAGAACTACGACTTCAACTCAGACACATCTGACTTTGCCTGGGTTGGCGATCCTGAGGGTCTGGTGCGTGACAACTACATCTCCCACATGGTCTATTTCCCTGTTGATTTCGTGAGCAAGGACCAGTGGAGAGCTCACATGCTCTTCTCTTACAAGGGGAGTGACTTTGACCAGGGTAAGGACGCCAACTACAGCACCTTCCAGGGTGTTGACTATGACAGGTGGAGAGTTGAGCGTGCCTACTTTGAGTTTAAGCTGCCCTTCCTCTGTAATCTCAACTCATGGATCGGCGTGGGCCACGATGTGTGGACCTTGGATAGAAGAGGTGGTGGTCTGGTTTACTTTGATGACGATCCTGGCATTAGGTGGTATGGAAACTACCAGAAGTTCAGCTGGGACTTCAAGTTTGCCCGCAAGGCAGAGCAGACCGACAAGGTTGACTTTGGAACCGACTCCAACCGTGACGTCTTCATGCTGAAGTTGGGATACGACTTTGGTCCCGCCTTTAAGCCCAACCTTTTTGCTGCATGGGATCGCAATGGTGCCATGACCCTTCATGTTCCTGATGACAGCACCATTGGTACCTGGGATATCTACTACCTTGGTGCCAACGCTGTTGGTAAGGTTGGAGCTTTCATTTACCAGGCAGAGTTTGTTTACCAGGGTGGTAATGTTGACTTGAACAAGGCCGGTGAGGACCACTTTGGTGAGAACAATTACGATGTGAATGCCTGGGCAGGTTTGGTCAATGTGGGTATTGACCTTGCCGCCTATGCTCCTTCCCTGAGGAAGTTCGTGGTCAGCTTGGGCTATCTGTACGCCTCTGGCGACGACGATGTTAACGATGATGATCTTGAGGGCTTCACCGGAATCACCAGTGCCACCAGGTTCTTTGGCCCCTGGGCAATGGGAACCCTTCCAGTCCACGGTGCCAACTCCCAGCCTGTTGTGGGAAGCATCATCTACTCCTGGCTGCCCGCTGCCTACTACGGCGTGGGTCCCTACACCGGTGGTGTTATCGGTAGGGGTAACGACCACGGTGACAACCCCGGTCTGCAGGCCCTGGTGTTTGCCTTGGATTGGGCTCCTGCACCCAAGTGGGGCTTCAAGTTCACCGCCAAGTACCTCCAGTGGGATGAGACCGATGCCATTGAGGCTAAGTACGGCGAGAGCATTGATGACGAGATCGGATACGAGTTCAACGGTATGCTCACCTACAAGATCTACAAGAACGTCACCACCTTTGCTGGTCTCTCCGTCTTCGTGCCTGGCGATGGTATTGATGACATCAACGACGCCAAGGAGAAGAAGGGCGAGCTGAACGACGACGACGCCGACACCGCCTATCACGGCCAGATCGGCGTGAAGTTTGTCTTCTAAGCCCGGTTAAGTCTAAAACTAAAGGGCCACCGAAAGGTGGCCCTTTTATTTTCTACCTTGTGGGTTTACCAGGTGGTGAGTTTCAACTCACCCCAGGCACCTATTTTGCCGCTTGCTATTGCTACAACACCTTTTATGTTTGGGATCTCTTGAGCGAGCTTGATAACCTTCTCTACCGATCCTTCGTCTTTGATCATGTTTGCCAGGGCAGTGGCCCATGCATCGGCCAAAGATGCGTTGGATGAGACCACTGTGACGGCGTGGGCTTCGCCTAAGCTCAGGGAGTGTCCTATCTTTGCAGAAGAGGTGCATATCCCTAATCCCCCACCCACCTTCACCTCTAAGGCCAGTTCTTTAGGAAGGGAGGGATCTGAGCTCAATATGCCCACCTTGCGGTTCCCTTCTCCCCACAAAAACACGTCTCCTCCGTTCTCCACGGCTCCTTCAGAGGCCTTCAACTTCAGCCTTTCTCCAACCATCTGGGCTATTGTGCCTGCCACTGCAGCCATGGGGCCCACATTTGCTGCTTTTGAGGCAATGCACATTCTCTTCACTATCTCTGGAGCGCCGCTTAGGGGTTGAATAGGAAGAAGGCTCTCTGCAAACCCCTTGTGGCGTTTTAAGTAGAGTTCCAACTGATGCCTTAGCTCCATCGCTACTGTGGTGGCTAAGGGTTTAAGCTCTTTGTCTCCCTCTATCCACAGGTCTGTCTGGGCGATCTTTACCCTGAACCCGTGTCTTGAAAGCCTGCTCCGATAGGTTCTTTTGTTGTGTGCCATCTTTTCTGTCTCCTCACCTTGCTGGTAGAGCATGTGGCTTTGTTGCTCAACCCTTGCGTTATCCTTCTTATGGTAATAGCAAAAGTGGCCTGTTGAAGGAGAAACTTATGGAGATTGATGGGTATCTTGATGTTCCACTGTGGCTTGCCCCTATGGCAGGGGTGATAGGCTCTGCCTTTAGAAGGATTGTTAGAAGGTATCCCTGTGGTCTTGTCTTCACAGAGCTTCTGAGCGCGAGAGGGCTTCTTGCAGGTAGCAAGACCATGGAGCCTCTGACCAGGTTTCACGAGTCTGAGAGGCCCATCGCTTTCCAGCTTTACGGTGCCGAACCCCAGGTTGTGGCCGAAGCCGCTTCTTTGGTTAAAGAGCGTTTTTCTCCTGATGTTGTTGACATAAACATGGGATGTCCTTCAAAGAAGATCGTGCGATCTGGGGCAGGAGCCGCTCTCATGGGTGATCCCAGCAGGGTGTTTGATATGGTTAAGGCTGTGACAGAGGCGGTTTGCCCTGTTCCTCTCACCGTGAAGATCCGTTCTGGTCTCCACTCTCGTTCAATAAACGCCAAAGAGGTGGCTTTGGCCGCCCAGGATGGAGGAGCCAAGGCCATAACCGTGCATCCCAGAACCAAGACTCAGGGGTTCAAAGGGCGTGCCGACTGGAGGGTCATAGGGGAGGTGGTAGAGGCCTGTGGGATTCCTGTGATTGGTTCGGGAGACGTGGTCTTACCCCAGGATGCCAGAAGGATGATGGATGAAACGGGGTGTGCAGGGGTGATGATAGGCAGAGGGTCTTTGGGCAGACCCTGGGTATTTCTTCAGGCTTATGCGTGCTTAAAAGGTGATGCGGTGCCAGAGGATCCTTCGCCTCAAGAGATCGGCAAGATGGCCCTGCAGCAGCTTTTCTGGGAGGTTGAAGAGAAGGGCGAGAGAAGGGGAGTGGTTGAGATGCGAAAGCACCTTTTGTGGTACAGTAGAGGGATTTCAGGGGCAAAGGCCTTTCGCAGGGAGATCTCTAAGCTATCTTCCCTTGAAGACGGGATTAAGTTGGTGGTAGAGTTCTTCTCGTTAGAGGAGGAGCAGGTTGGATTCAAAAGAAAAGAGCCGATTGGAGTACCTTATTGAAGAGGCGGTTCGTGATGCAATCAGCAGACCCTCTTTCTACAACCATCAGGGGCTTTACAGGGTGGTGCTTGAGACCGTTGAGATCATGCTTATTGAGAGGGCTCTTGCCCACTCTAAAGGCAACAAGACACAAGCCGCCAAGGTGCTGGGCATAAGCCGCAACACCTTGGCCCGCAGGATAAACCAATACGGAATAAAGGTTGATTAACCTTTATTCCCAACTGGTTATGTCGGCGTTTTCGCCTTCCCCTCCCTCTTCTCCATCTGCTCCTAAGGAGTAGAGATCGTAGTCTCCGTGCTCGCCGGGGCACTTGTAAACGTAGTCGTGACCCCAGGGGTCTTTGGGAACCTTCTTCTTCAGGTAGGGACCATCCCACTTCTCAACCCCGCTGGGCTGTTCCACCAAGGCCTGTAGGCCCTCTTCTGTGGTGGGGTACCTGCCCACGTCAAGCCTGAAGGTGTCAAGGGCGTCTTCCAGCAAGGCTATCTGGGCCTTTGCCGCCTTAACCTTTGATTTTCCCACCTTTCCAAAGAGCTTTGGACCAACCAAAGCGGCCAGAAGCCCCAGGATGAGCATCACCACCAGCAGCTCAATGAGGGTGAAGCCTTCTCTTCTCTTTCTATTCTCCATCTTGCTCACCTCCTAAAACCCGATGTCGTTTATGCTGAATATAGCCATTAGCATTGAAACAATCATCCCCCCAATGAGGAGACCCATGAAGATGATGAGAGCCGGCTCCAAGAAGGAGAGCATTCTCTTCATAAACTCTTGCAGCTCCTTCTCGTAGGTGACGGCAATGGTGGTCATGGCCTCTCCTATGTCCCCGGTCTCCTCTCCCACCTCAACTATGTGCACCGCAAAGGATGGAAAGAATGGATTTGCCTTCATCCTTTGGGCCAGAGATTGGCCTTTTTCAATGTCCTCAAGCAGAGAGGAGAGTATCTCGTTCACCGTCACAAACCCGCTTATCTCTGAGACGATCCTGAAAGCGGCAGAGAGATCCAGCCCTCCCTTCAGGAGAATGGATAGGGCCCTGGCAATGGTGGCCACTTCCAGTTTCTTCAAGATGTTTCCCACTATGGGAAGGGAGAAGAGGAACCTCTCCCACTTCACCCGGAACTCCTCTTTTCTCATGGCCGCCTTCCAGGCCAAAAAGATTACCACAGGGGCAACCAGGAAGAGCCACCAGGTCTTGTGGAAGAAGGCGCTGATTGAGAGGAGCACCTTTGTTGAGGTTGGGATCTCTTGACCGAGGTCCTTGAAGATCAACGAGAACCTGGGAATCACTATGGTGAGGATCAGGTATGACGATACCAGCCCCAGCATGAGGAGTACCACAGGGTATATGGCTGCCGAGACAAGCTGACTGCGCACTTGAACCGACTCTTCCAAATAGTCTGCCAGGCTTGTGAGCACCTTGTCCAAAGCTCCTCCTACCTCTCCTGCCTTAACCAGGTGCACGTACATTCTGTTGAAGGTCTCTTGCCTCCGCATAAGGGCCTCTGAAAGGGAGCTTCCCTCTTCAACATCCTTCAGGATACCGTGGGCGAGGCTTCTCATGGTCTCGTCTTCTGCTGCGTCTCCCAGAATGAACAGGGCCCTGTCTAAAGGCAGGCCCGCTTTTAAGAGGGATGCCAGCTGCCTTGTGAAGAGCATGAGTCCTTTGCGGCTTATGCGCTTCTTTCTTGAAAAGAAGGTGGGGAACAGCTCTGCCAGTAGCCCTCCGCTTCTCTTCTCACCTTCTTCGTAAACCTCGGTGGGGTAGAGCCCCATCCCCCTTAGGGCCTTGATAACCGCCTCTTTTGAGGGGGCTTCGTAGCTGCCGCTTCGGGATTCTCCTGCTGAGTCTATGGCGGTGTAGAAGAATCTGGGCATTACTGGGTGACCCTGAGCAGTTCGGCTACTGTGGTGATGCCTGCCTTCACCTTGCGCATGCCATTCTCTCTCATGGGTATAAATCTGGTCTCTTTTGCCGCCGCTTTTATCTCTTTTTCTGTGGCCCCTTGAAGAATGGCTCTTCTAACCGCGTCGTTCACCGTGAGCAGCTCGGCTATCACCGTGCGTCCCCTGTAGCCTGTTCCGGCACACTCTTCGCATCCTTTGCTCTTGTACAGGGTTTTGCCTGTGAGATCCTCGGCCTCCCCCGTCTCTTCTCTGATGCGGTCTGCAAGAACCCTGTCAACCACTATGGGCTCTTTGCACTTGGGGCATAGCACCCTTAGAAGTCTTTGGGCCATCACCCCAATAAGGGAGGAGGCTATGAGGTAGTTCTCTACCCCAATATCCCTGAGCCTTGTGGCTGCACTGGCGGCGTCGTTTGTGTGGAGGGTGGAGAAGACTAAGTGGCCGGTGAGGGATGCCTGAACAGCTATCTCGGCGGTCTCAAGGTCTCGGATCTCTCCTATGAGGATCACGTCGGGATCCTGTCTCAGTATGGAGCGCAGAGCGCTGGCAAAGGTGAGCCCGATCTGGGGTTTGGCCTGAACCTGGTTTATGCCGTTAAGCTGGTACTCCACTGGATCCTCAACAGTGATGATCTTCTTGTCTGGGGTGTTGATCTTGCTTAAGGCCCCGTAGAGGGTGGTGGTCTTTCCTGAACCCGTTGGTCCTGTGACCAGAATGATCCCGTAGGGGGAACGGATGAGTTTGTTGAAACGGGTGAGGATATCATCGGTGAAGCCCATCTGGTTCAGGTCGAGTATCACCTCTTCCTGGTTTAAGAGCCTTAAGACCACGCTCTCTCCGTAGAGGGTGGGTATTGTGGATAGACGGATGTCCACCTCTCTGCCGCCCACCCGTAACTTTATTCTTCCGTCCTGAGGCAATCTGCGCTCGGCGATGTTGAGATTCGCCATGAGCTTGAGACGGGAGATTATTGGGGCCTGTAGCCTTTTTGGGGGACTCTCCATCTCTTGTAGCACCCCGTCTATTCGGTATCTGACTTTGAACTCTCTCTCAAAGGGCTCAAAGTGGATGTCAGAAGCCCTCATCTCTAATGCCTTTCGTATTAGGAGGTTAACCAGCCTTATGACGGGGGCCTCAGAGGCCATGTCTTTCAAGTGCTCCAGGTTCTCTTCCATATCCACGTACGAGATCTCGTCTTCGGCGTGGCGGATCACATCCTCTATTTCGCCCTCGTGGAACTCATAGACCTCCTGGATCAACCTATCTACCGCCTCGGTTTCTCCTTTGAAGAGGAGGGTTTGCTTCTTGGTGAGCTTCTCTATGGCCTCTATGGACTCCCACTGGGTCTCTTGTGTGAGGATCAGGGAGATCTGATCCCCATTTGGGTTGAATGGAAACACCTTGTGTTTTCTAAGAAACTCCCCTGAGAGTCCGGGAATGGGCATGGCCTCTCGCCGGATTCTCTCTATGTCGGCCTCTGGCAGTCTGTTAAACAAAGCTGTTGACTTCATGGTTAACAGGGTAATATAAGACTGCGGCAGGAAAAAAAAGGGGCAAGGGTAATTTTAGTGGGTTGCCAACTGCGGTGGGGTGTGGTTATACAAAGGAACATGCAGAAAAGGGGTGGGCTGAGTGGATAAGAGGCTTAGCGTTATCATTCCAACGCTGAATGCAGAGCCGTTCATTGAAGAGCAGCTAAAAGGGTTGCTGGAACAGCGGCTTCCGCCAGACGAGATTATCGTAATAGACTCGTCTTCAGACGACAGAACCCGAGAGATCGCACGCTCTTTCGGGGTTACCGTTGAGCAGATAAGCAGAGACTCCTTTGGCCATGGCAGCACGAGAAACGCCTGTGCCAGGAAGAGCAAAGGGGATATACTCATCTTCATGTCGCAAGACGCGGTGCCTGCTCATCGCAGGCTTTTTGAGTGGTTGATCTCCCCCTTGGGGGGAGATGTTGCTGCGTCATATGCGTGTCACGTGCCCCGCTCTGATAGCACTCCGCCAGAGGTGGTGGCCAGAAGGTTTAACTACCCAAGAAAGCCTCTTATCAAAAGCAAAGCCGACCTGCCCACCATGGGAATAAAGACCTTCTTCTTCTCAAATGTTTGCTCGGCTATACGTCGGGAGTGTTTTGAGGAGGTTGGAGGGTTCCCGGAAGAGATAGTCACAAACGAGGACATGATCTTTGCTGCAAAGCTTATTATGAGGGGATACAAGATAGCCTATGTGCCTCAGGCAAGGGTTTATCACTCCCACAATTTCGGGCTTATGTGGCAGATGAAACGCTATTTTGACATTGGAAGTTCTCTCAGTACCCATAGGTGGATAGTGGAGTACGACCAGACAGAGAAAGAGGGAAGGAGGCTTTTAACAGAGCAGCTTAAATACACCCTGGGAAAGGGGGATCTGAAATGGGTTCCCTACACCATTCTTGAAGGGGCCATGAAGTACACTGGATTTAAACTGGGGTTGTCTCAAGAGAAGCTGCCTGATGGCCTGAAAAAGATGTTGAGCCTCCACAAGAGGTATTGGGATAACCTGAAAAAAGAACAAGAAGAATAAGAAAGTACTTTCTGTTTTTATGTCTATGGGGATCTCTGCATGCCGAATGGCCTTTTGTATTGAAGAATGCCTATTTAGTGTTGACAATAGGGTAAGACACCCATATCTTCGGCCTATAGCGAGGGAGAAGGAGGATATGTAGTATGCGTTCCGATGGACTGTTTGTCAGAAGAAGGATGTGGGCAGGTATGTTTCTCGTCTTCTTTTCTCTTTTTGTGGTCTCTTCTGTGGCTGTGGCAGGGGGAGGGGATCACTATCCCAATGGTGCCGAGGGCTTCTGGGCTGGGGCTGCTCCTCCGCCAGGGTTCTATGTATTGGATTACAACTACTTCTACTCTGCAACAGAGTATAAGGCCAACAACGGGGACACCATCAACAAGGGCCCCTTGGATGATTTTAGCCTTCACGTTTATGCTAATGTTCTCAGGCTGCTCTACATCTCAAAATATAAACTTCTGGGAGGGTATTGGGGAGCCCATGTGTTTTTGCCCTATGTGGATGTGAAGGCCTCTGCCAAAGGGTTTAAGGGTCATCAAAGGGGAATGGGTGATATTATTGTGGATCCTTTTATTCTCTCTTGGCATTTCAAGAGGGTTCATGCGGTGCTTGGCTTGGCGGATATCTATCTTCCAACCGGAGAGTATGACAAACATAGACCTGTAAATGTGGGTAAAAACTTTTATACCATTGAGCCCGT
>JALWSI010000196.1 GCA_027080315.1 bacterium
ACAAAGTCCCTCACCATTCTCTTCCAAGGGCTCGGATACCTGAGACAGGCGTCGCTGTTTTCCGTCTGCAAATAAGATAGCCTCATGCTTTGATACGGGTAGAGTTGGGAAATGGAGAGCAGATCGGGATGCTTCAGATTGAGGGTATCCTCCTTCAACAGCTTCTGCCCCAACCCAACAAGGCCGCTCTCTGCCAACGCATAAAGAACGGGATCAAGCTGTGTCCCCTCCTCTACGCATGAAAGCCCCCTGTATTCAATAAGACCCAACAGCATCCTGGAATACCACAGGTAAAAGTTATTACCCATGCCCTTACTGGCTTTTCTAAAAGCAGACACCGCCGCCCTCACTCTTCCCAGCCTATGAAGCAACCTTCCCTTCCAAAAGAGAAGCTCTCTGTTTGAGGGAGATCTCTTAAGAGCCGTTTCTATGGTTGATAAGGCCCTCCTTGGATCCCCATCCCTCCAGTATGCCAGGGCCAACTTAAAAAGATTTGAGGTTGAACCATGAAGAGAGCTAAAGGTGCTGTAGGTACCTATCAGCAGGCTATCTTCTCCCTCGTAAAAGAGGCGGTTAAAGGCGATCTGCACCGCCCTTCTCTTCTCAGGAATCTCAGGGGACCAGAAGAGAAACCTCAAAGCTCTCCTCTTATCTCTTCGCCACAGAGAGTAAAACTTTCTCATAAACGGAGAGAGCCTTGGTCTTCTGCCTTTTATGCTCTCTGGCACAACAACCTGTTCCTCAAGGAGAAGATCCGCTGCCTGACGATAAGGAGAATAGCGAGGAATCTCCCGCAGGTTCCCGGTCCATCCTTTCTCCCCCAGCCTCTTCTCAATTAGTGCCAGCACAAGGGCCTTTCTCGCCTTCTCATAGGGGGTAGAAGCCTCTATTCTCTGAACATCCTCCTTAGCAGCAAGATAGAGTTCCAATGAGATCTCCCTTCCCACATCCCTCCACTCTGGCATTCTCGCAAAAGAGGAGGAGACATCCCAGGCACATAACACCATAAACACAAAAAAGACCGTCAAAACCTTGACGCCACCAAGAGAGAATCTACTCATCTTGGCACATCCCTTTAACCATCTGAAGATCTTGAATGAATTTCTTCTTCTCATTAGGGTTTCTCAAAAGATAGGCGGGGTGAAAAGTGGGCACAAGGGTGTAACCATGAGGGGTCTTCAGGGTTGTGCCCCTAACCTTGGTTATGGGCATCTTTCTTCCCATGAGAGCATTCATTGCCACTGCCCCCAAGGCACAGATCACCATAGGTTTTATGGCCTCAATCTGCCTCAGCAGAAATGGCATACACACAGCTATCTCTTCTGGAGCAGGGGTCCTGTTATTTGGTGGCCTGCACTTCAGTATGTTTGCAATGTAAACCTCTTCTCGGGGCATACCGATCATCTCAAGCACCCTATTCAGGAGCTGTCCCGCTCTACCCACAAAGGGTACTCCCTGGGCGTCTTCGTCAGCTCCTGGTGCTTCTCCCACAAACATCACCTTTGCCTCAGGATTACCTGCACCGAACACCAGATTGGTTCTGGTCTTATGAAGATGGCACCGGGTACACTCCCCCAATTCCTCTCTTATGGCTCTGAGTCGTTCCTCTGCCTCTGATTTAACCTCTGAGATGACACTACCTTCAGGAATCTCCTTCAGGGGAAGCTCCTTTATACCCATAACCTCTGCGTACAGGAGGTATCCTTTAATCTGGGCTATCACATCTGCTGGGTCGCCTCTCATGGTGTGGGGGCTATACCTCAAAGCTCCACGGTTTTCCAGAAGGCAGAGCCAGAAGACAGGGTAAGACAAAGGTTGAGAAAGTTGAAACTATTGGAAAGCAGGTTAAGGATAGTTCTACCCCAATAAAGGCTCACTCACCTCTTCTAAGATGGATTCCGCAGCCTCCAATCCTTTCTCATAGCCTTCAATGCCAAGCCACACACCACCCTCTGCTCCAAAGGCACCACCTGCTGCAACAAGCTCTACCTTCACCCCGGCTAAAACCTCCAAGGCATCTATCTCGGTAAACACCTCTCCAGGAGCAGGAAAGAGACGAGGACCAGTTGAAGATGGGCTGTTCGCTCTTCTGGCAAGGGATAGAATGTCAGCGTAAACCCTCTTCTCAAGGCCAACGGGAACCAAAAGGCCCACTCGCCTTCCGGCAACCGCCTGCATGATCACGCCCATGGTCCCTGCCCTCTCATGTCCAATAAGAACCCCTGCCTCTCTGTTGGGCAGGTAGAGGACATTGGCTCCCTTGATGATAAGATCACCCTCTTTCAGCTCATCAACCACATCAAATACGGTGCAACCCCTCTGCCACTTCCCTTTCACAATCACCACATCACCAGGAAACTCACCCTCTATTGAAGCATCTGGAGGCATGGTTACGCCCCGAAAGAACCTGTTGAAGGGGAAACCATCTGTGTCTTCCCCCAGATACCCCAGAATCTCCCGGGCCACCCACGCATTGGTGGTACCAGCCACAACCACGAGTCTTCCCCTCTCTAAGACCCGCTGAACATCACCACGACTCACAACTCCCTTGGCAATCAGCCTCTTACCGGCATCAACGGTGAGAAAGTGCAACCTCATCTTGGTTCTTCTCCTGGGAAAGGAGTAGCCCCCTAAAGGGTTAAGCACCTTTTACACAAAAGACCATCAAGATCGCCTTCAAGATACCTCTTGCGAATCTCCATGAAGCGTGGCGAGTTCCATATCTCTTCAAGGCTCTGATTTTTAAGATTGCCCAGAATGGTGGTGCGTTCCCAGTCAACGCAGCAGAGCACCACATCGCCGTTGCTCAATATGTATGCCTGCTCAAATAGCCTGTTGCAGAAGGTGAAGGGACGCCATCTTTTGGGATTCAATCCTTTTGAGGCGATCTCACTCTGGGCCCGATTCTCCAAGGGTCTTATGTTCACCTTCACCTCCCTCTTTTTCCAGTACTCTTTGATCTCACCAAGCTCCCTCTCAATAGCCTGGGTGCGCACCATGGTGACTCTAACCCTAGGCTTCTTACTACCCTTCTTGGCCTTAAGCTCAAGAAACCTGTCAATGTTATTGAGCACCTTCTCCAGCTTCATTCCAACCATCTGGGACTCGTAGGTCTCCTTTGTGATACCATGCACGCTGAAGTTTATCCTGTCCAAGCCAGACTCAATAAGGGCCTCCCCCATCTCCTGATCAAGAAGGGCTCCGTTTGAGTTTATCTTGATCACCGTTTCAGGCCTCTTGCGCTCGGCAAGGTAGCTAATCTTCTTGCCCAGCTCCCTGTCCATCAAGGGCTCATTCATAAGATAAGGGCTTATGCGAACCACAGGGTGCTTGGTGAGCTCATCGGCAATCTTGGTGAAAAGCTCCCACTCCATAGCCTCGTGGGGAATTGAATCGGCAAGAAGAGAGTTGGGACAGAAGACGCACCTTGCATTGCAACCCGTGCGGGTCTGAATCTGGACAACCCTTGGAAAAGAGGGCAGAGGCTTCTCCTTCTTGAATACACGCCTGTAGAGTCCTTCTAACCCTCTGGTGTACTGGGGCAGGTAGTAACGTCTCATCTTAGGCTCTCCATTATCTCGCCAAACACCTCTTCTCGCGCCTTCTCAAGGTCTCCCACAAAGTCTATCTCTATCCAGGGCAACCCTTTAACATCCACTGCATAAATAGGAAACTCCCCCAACATCCTCTGAAAGGCTGCGGGAATCCATCGGTTCACCTCACCTCCCTTAATCATATTACCAACCACCCTCTTTAAGCATCTCAACCCTTCACCCCCAAACCTCACAATCCCCAAGTTCTCGCCGTCTGCTTTATTAGCCTCAATGCTCTTGCTTATCTCCACCACCCGAGAAGAGTTTAGTCTCACCTTCATAGTCTCTTCGTCCAGGACAGCACCTGTGTCAACAGAGAGCACCGCCTGCTCATCCGAGTTAAGGAGCCGGGTAACCACCTCAGGGTGAAAGAGAACATCTCCATTGAGGATCAACACATCCTCTCCCAAACGATCCATGGCGAGAAAGAAGGAGTATATGGAATTAGTGGTTAGATATTTGGGATTATCCACATACTGCACCCCATCACCCAGCTTACTAAAAACCCTCTCTTTGCCGTGCCCCACCACCACCAGAATCTCCTTCACCCCAAGGTTCCGCAAGGCAGAAACCTGGAACTCCAGTATTGTGGTGTTCGATTGGGGATCTACCGGCAGAAGTGCCTTGGGTATCTCCTGGGTGAGGGGTAAAAGTCTTTTACCCTGTCCCGCAGCTAAGATAACGGCCTGTACCCCAGCCACAACCGGTTCATCTCTGCTAATCATCAAGAAGCTCTCTTATCACCTCCACCCCTCGCTGGGTAGCCCTTCCGGGATTGTAGAAGAGCCTGTTTGCCATGGCCCTTCTCTCGGCAGAGCCTTCTTCTGGGTAAGCCAAACCCTGGAGCAGAGCAGCGCCCAAGGCCTTAACCCTCTCCACAATGATGGAACCTGTATTACGCCACGACTCCACATCGGCGGTCTCGGCGTAGCGTTCCCTGTAGCTTACCGGAAGAATGGTGACCAAAGGTCTGTCCAGAAGTAGGTACTCGTTGGCAACAGAACTCATATCTGAGATGAGCAGATCACTTGCAGCCATGGCAGGCACCACATCGGGGTCATGGTAGATCATCACTCCGGCACACTCCCACTCCCTCAGCTTCTCAGACCAGGTTGGATCCCGCAGGGTGTGATCGTGGAGTTTAACAACCAGCCTTATGCCTTGATCCAGGCAGGTCCTAACCACCTCTTCGCCAAAATTTTGAAGCGAGGAACCCGCGCCCCAGGTGGGGGCGTAGAGCACCACCGTCTGGTGAGGATCAAAACCAAGGTGGGCCTTGGCCCTCTCCATGGTCCAGGTGCCATCCACCAAAGGATCAAGTTTTGGCATACCCACCCTGGCTATCCGACTATCGTTTTCGGAGAGGATTCCCTTGGCCGCAAATCTCTCTTCCATGTAGGGCCCCACGATGAAGAGCTTAGTGTAGTCCAGCAGCTTTGGTGTGTATGCCCTGCCTTTGAAAGAAACCCCGTGAAAGGTGTGAACCTTGGCCTTGCACCTTTTGCCCACCAGCATGGGGTCTGCGGAGAGATAGAGCTGAAGAGGCAACCACTTGGCCAGGGATACGGGAACCCGTTTCACATAAAACCCAAGGGGCTGAAAGATCTCTCTCCTGCTCTCACCTTTAGGTGGCTTCACGGTACCAAAGAAGGGCACCTCATCTTTAAGCCTCTCGTAGATGGACCTAACGCATACCAGGTTCATGGGTACCCGGGCGAAGAGCAGAATCCCCCTCAACCCGTCAGCTCCCCATAGAGATTCAGCATCTTCTCGGCCCTGAGTCTATGGGTGAAAAGCCTGTAGGCAAGCACCTTTGCCTGCCTTGCCAAACGAACACCAAGGGCAGGAGACTCCACAAGCACTTCCATAGCTCTGGCAAGGGCATGCTCGTCTCCTATGGGCACAAGAAGACCGGTATGGCCATGCAGCACCACCTCGGGATTGCCCGACACCGCCGTGGAGATCACGGGTACACCCATGAGCATTGCCTCTCTCAGGGCCCCCGTTAATCCCTCTCCTTTGGTGGAGGCACAGACCACCACGTCCATTGCCTCCATGCAACGGGCCACATCTCCACGGTGTCCTGTGAAGAGTACCTGCCCAGCTATAGGTTCCCAGAACTCCCGGAACTTTTCGGGGCGTCCTCTCCCCACGCACAGGGCCCTTAGGGTAGCCAAACGGCACGAGAGCCTGCCTAAGGCATTAAGAAAGTGGGGATAACCCTTCTTTCCCACAAGGGCCGCCACCATACCCACCACAATGGAGTTTTGTGGAAGGCCAAGGGATGAACGCATCTCTTCCCTGATTCCCTTTGGGGTGAACTCGCCTGTATCGGCGCTGCCGTAAACTACCCTAACCTTGTCAGGAGATACCCCGTGGGCAACCAGAGCCTCTCTCACCGCGTGGGAGACCCCCACAACCAGCCGCACCTTGGGAAATTTCAGAATCCACCTGACAAAACCCTTGGGCCGATAGGTGGTACCCCTTTGGGCCACCAAGGGTGTTGGAACACCCACAAGGGAGAGAAAGGAGAACCTGAGGGCGGGATCACGATGGGCGTGGATCACCTCATAGGCATTAGAGAGCACTAATTTGCGAAACTCCAAGAGCCCTCCAATCGTTGGTCTGTCCATCTCAAATAGCCTTACGGTAAAGCCCTCTTCTCTCAACCGGACGACCTCTAAAGGTGGAGACTCTTCGCTGCCGTTGAACACCAGGTCCACCTCTTCACCCATATCACGCAGGGACCTGGCCAGCCTCACCATTTGGACAGCCCCGCCTCTTGTTATGTTCCTGTGGCTTGCACCCTGAAGAATCTTCAAGAGGTCACCTTAAGCAGATCAGAAGAAAACTCTCATCTCCCCCCGCTTTTCTGCTGACTTACCATTCTATGAACCTGCACATCCCAAACTCAGAGAAGAACCTCCTCCTCTCACCAGGGATCCCAAAGCCGTCGTATTACATCTTATTCTTGACCTAAACCGGCCTCTATCTCCTGTACTCCTCTCAGTATATCTTGCCTCAGGTTATCCACCTTTTCCGAGATACTGGTGGGGAAGTTAATATCCTCAATAAGACTGGAAACCTCTTGGGCAATCTCGTTGCCTTTCGCCTCCAGCTCTGCTCCTACCCTCTTCAACTCTGCTGAGGCGGCGTGCAGGCGAGAGGAGACATTAGAGGCCTCTTCGGTTATCTCTCTGTTTCTATCGTTCTTCTGGTATAGCTCTTCTGAGAACCTCCTAACCTCCTCCATAGACCGGGTTATCCCTTCAAGAAAGGTTACCCCTTGAGAGGTGAGTCCTTGAGCCTCACGAGAGAGATTCCTAAGCTCCTGAGCCAGAACCATCAAGGTGCGGTTGTCCCCTGCGGTACCAATAAACTCGGCCAAAGAGTTCAAGGCCAAAAACTTAGCCGTCTCAGCAGTCTGCTCTATCTCGTCAATAAAACCCGACATCTGGGATACGTGATTCTCAACAATCTCTATTATCTCCTGCAGCTGGGTGGTTAGCTTTGTGCCAAATCCCAGAATGGCAGATAGTTTTGACAAGATGTTCTCGGTCTCAGATTCTATGCTCTCAATGATGGTGGTACGATCGTCCCGAGCGGCCATGATCTCAAGAATCCCCTTCACATAGGCTGTAGTATCTTCCATAACCCTCTCAAGATCCTCGTGAATCTTAGAACCCGCTTCTACCACCTCGTTGTTAATCCTGTTCAGCTCTTCAGCCTGTGCAATAAGGGATCTTGAGACAGACGAATCATCATCTTTTCCAATAATCTCTCTTATATCAGAAAGAGCATCAGCCACCGACTCCACTTGCCCTCTGGCAGTATCGTAAAACCTTAGAGAATCCAGGACTTCGGCTATTCCCTCTTTCACTCTCATCGCACGAACCGAGAGATCTTCAGAAAGCTCAGTAGCCTGGTTCATGTGCTCCTCAAGCAGTTGAAGTAACCCCTTAGTCTCGTTCTTCAAACGATCTATGTCAGCCTCATACCTTTCAGCCTCTGCAGTCTCCCTGATCAAGAAGGTTGATATCACCCCTCTTGCCTTTTCAACCCTCTCCCCAAAACGTACGCTATTCTCTTTTATGCTCTCAGATAGCTGGGTAACCTCTTGTGAAAGAGCCTTGAATCCCTCGCCTGCCTTGCCTGTAGTGGCGCTTTTTATCTTTATGTTTACGCCAACCATCTTTATATTATCTCCTATGCCTCTCAAGATGCGGTTAAGCCGAGGAAGTTTAGAAACCTCAACCTCAATATCTCTCAAAAGATCCAAACCCTGCCTGAGGGATGAAAAGACGTCCTCCAAGTTGTGGGTTGCCATCTCTAAAAGATTGGTTATCTCAACAAAAGATACCAAGCTCTCTTCAGAGTCAGCATAGCTACCAATACCAAGTAACCTGTTAACCTCGTCCGACATAGAGATGAGCTCTTGGGCCTTTTCAGAGAGGTTCTGCAAGCGCTCACCTATGCTCACGAACTCCCTCTCGGTTTCAGCAGGCACAGAAAGTAGAGCCCTTCTTAAATCATCAAGTTCTAACTTAAACCTCACATCGTCCATAGGCTCCTCCTGAACGGTATTTTGCACACCACGGCTCTATCACATCCTCTACTCTACTTCATCCCTTTGACCATAAAATGTCAAGCAAATCAAAAATTTCTTTGATTTCTTAACATAGGTCAAAGAAAAAACCTCAATAAGGCTTAAGCTGATAGAGGCTCAGAAGACGACTATTTAAAACATTCTCACCCTCCTCAAATAAAAAGGCCGGGGCAAGTAGCCCCGGCCGGAAAACAGTTAAACGAAGGGGGTGAGGGAACTTAGAATCTCCAAGTCAATCCTGTGTTCAGGATGTAAACCTCTCCATCGGTATCCTCGTAGAGGTACTCCTCCTGGTCATCGTACCAGCGATAGGTGAAGTTGGTTGTGATGCTCAGGTTCTTCCAAACGGTCCAGTCAAACCCCACGGTAGCATCCACGCGCTCCATCTCTAAATCGTACCAGTCAGACATGCCATCCATGTCTCCCGTGTAGGTTATGACAAACCATGGATCGTTTGTAGGGGTGTAGCTGGGTCCCACATGACCACCAAGATCAATGGTGTCAAATGGATTGCCAAAGTGTGGATCATCAGCATCGGCCTTGGAATAGGTGTAGGTTATATCACCGAAGAACCTGAGGTTCTCGTTAACAGTATAGTCGGCGCTTAAGTAGGCCACCACATTGTGAATATCATAATCAACCTTGTCACAACGTGAGCCAACCTGGCTCACAAAACTGTGGCCGCCTCACCCGCCAAAGAGGTTTAAGTCAAACCTGGTCTCATAGGTGTTGTACTCGTAACTGGCCCCCAGATTCACAAAGAGCTTGTCAATGGGAGAGAGCCAGAAGTTGATACCTGCAACATAGGTGTTGCCCTCCCAGTCAGAATCGTCGTTCTTCTCGTACTTGTACTGGAGATTTAAAGTGGCAGAGTAACGGCCATTGGGGCTCCAGGTGGTGACCAAGGTGATATCGTGGGTGTCCTCGGGCACGTTGCTGGCATCTTTGGTGCGATACTGGTTTCTGAAGACCTCGTAGTAGGGAACACCACCGGGCTTGGGTAGATCCCTATGATCCATGCAGATACCGTTGTGGTTCTCAAACTCGTCGTTCTGGTGCTCGTACTTGTAGGTGAGTCTGAAGTTCACATTGTTTAAAGGCCTGCCCAAAAGGCTCAGTTTAACCTTGTGAATAGAGGTATCCTCATCATCCAGGAACTGGTCGTCCTGAAGCTCGGGGTTGTCGTAGTCTTTCCAGTCTTTGTGATCGCGGCTTATCTTAGAGTACTCATAGCCAGCTCTGAGGGTGTAGTGCTTGGCCAGCTTGTAGCGGAAGTTGGCCCCCAGCTCAGTCACGTCTCTGTCCAGATTAGACTTACGCTCGTAGTTGAAGTAAGAGGGAGGAACCCCATACCCAGGGCCTGTAACCGTCTCATCGTTGGAGAGCTCACCTATGTTCACGTACACATCGTCGTTATCAATGGTGTAGTAGCGTCCTTTAAGAGTGACAGTAAGGGCATTGTTCAGCATGGTTGAGGTCACCCTGGCTGCATAGGCGTCAAGGTCGTACTCCTTGTTGGTGTAGTTGTTCTCAACATTGCTGGAAACATAGCTCCCAAAAACCGTGGTGTGGTAAGGAAGGTCAACTCTCAGTTTGAACTTATCGGTGTCTTTGCGCATATCAGGCACTTCGGCATAGCCACCACGCTCACCGTCAAACATGAGCCTCTGGGGGAAGAAGGTCATCTCTTCCTCAGGAGCATACACCTTATCAAACTGCCATTGGGGAGTTTCAGCGTCGTTGTCAAAGTGACGCCAGGTGTGGAAGTAGCTTGCAGTGACAATCCCGTACTTGGCGGTTAGCCCTGCAGTCACCTCTCTGGTGTGCTCGTTCACCCTGCGGCCATTGCCGATTATATGACAGGGAGTGCACTTTCCAGACATGAAGGTGGCCTGACGCCATCCCCTCTTGTTCTCCTGCTTCACCCTAACCTCTGGGGTGATGTAGGGGAAGAAGGGAAGCTGCATCTTGAAGGTGGCCTTCTGGGTGCTACGCATGATCACGTAATCCTTACCAGGATCCATATCATCTGCAGTTACCATCTGGGCACCACCAAGCCTTAGCTCAGGATCAGTCCTCCAGAAGGGGTTGAAAGCAACCATACCGTTGTTCACCCCGTTTCCTGGGATGTTCTTGGGAAACCTGGGCTCATCCTTGTAGAGGTTGTCGTGCTGAAGTCTGTGAAGGAAGCTATCGTAGGCATAATTCATGCGAATCACCCTGCCCAGATCCAGATAGCCCGACCACTCCTTCTCGTCTCCGTCATAATAGTACCCATGGCCGCCAAAGGCGAAATCTCCTACCACTGCGTCAATATCCACATTGGCATGGGCACCAGAGGAGAGAGACTCGTACTCGCCAACCTTGGTCATCTCGTCGTTATGGCCAATGAAGTGGTAGCCCACAGAGACATTGGACTTAAGAGACTTCTCAACATCCTGGGCCTTAGCCACTCCCGCCATTACGAAGAGGGAGACAACCAGAATAGCAATAATCTTCCCGTGTCTAATCATCGTATTCTCCCTCCTTTTACCTAGTTAGTCTGCTGCCACCACCCGGTGCAGACAGGGAGGGCAGATCTGAGCCGTGGATAGAGGGGTGACACTCGGTACACCTGCTGGTCATGATCTTCTGCATTGAGTGTCCATTGGGCATGGTAGCAAGAGGCCCTTTAGCTCCATTCTGCTTCAACCAGTCGGTGTTAGGCTGGATGGCAGAGTGGAAGTGAAGACCATGGCACTGTATGCAGAGGTAGGGCTCGTTCTGCTTCAGCAGGTTGTCTGCAACACTACCGTGGGGATCGTGGCAGATGGTGCAGTCCTCTTCCACCGGAGCATGCTCAAAGGCAAAGGGGCCCTGCTTGTCAGCGTGACACTCAAAGCATAGCTCGTTTTTACGCTCGTCGGTTCTAAGTAGGGGCTCTACAGTGGAACCATGGGGGTTGTGGCACTCCGAGCAGGTCATTTTACCCTCTTTGATGGGGTGATGGTTGGGGTAGTTGGTCTTGGCCATGATGTCTTTGTGACAGGTGAAGCAGAGCTCGGGCTCGGGCTTTTTCAACTGGGTGTCCTTCACATGCTTGTGTTTGTACCCCAACTTGTCTCTGTAAGCCTCTGCATCCTTTTTACCGTGGGGATCGTGGCAGTTGAGACAGCTCACATCGTTAAGGGCGTGCTCAGAACCGCGCCAATCCATAACCTCGCCATCGGTGTGACACTTAAGACATATGGCAGACTGCTGCTGGGGAGACAGATTAGCAGGATTGATGATGTACTCAGGATCTTCCTCGTCAATATGTTTACTTGCGGGACCGTGACAGGCCTCGCAGGCACCACCCTGGGCCATATTGGCCTTAAGCTCAAAGCCGGCAAGCTTGCCATGAATAGTATGCTTAAAATCGTTCACCACATCCTCATGGCAATCAGCACAGGCCTCAGAGCCCACATAGGTGGCCCCCTCAATCACTGGAAGCTTGGCCGCGGTGCTCTGCTCTTTGGTCTTCTCCATGGAGGTACATGCACCCATGGCTACCAATGCGAACGCCGCAAAAGCCATCAGCCACAGCGCTCTGAATGACCTCTTTCCCATTCTCACCTCTCCTCTCTCAAATATGGGATTTCACAACTCTATCCATCTTATCAGGTACTTCACATTGACTCATCTCAGAAGACAACTATCAGCTCCACTCTATCGTCTCGCTACCACCTCCTTTCTCTACTCATCATCCCGCTATATTCGCATATTCTAATATACTAACCACTTAAAACCCTCAATTTAACCTGCGCCACACTGTTCGTGGGAATTACCTGAAGCCGTGGCTATAGTCAACCCTTTTTCCATAGGTTTTCACAATAAAAGCCGCCGTTATCACCTAAGACTCTGAGAAGTTTGTGAAAAATGCCACTAATTTTTATCCTCAATTTAGGGTATGGCCAGAAAAGAACCAACGCCCTATATTCAAAGGCATGGAAACGGTGATTGGAATATCGGTGTTCACCCTGCTTTTCAACATCCCCTTTGGTTATTGGAGGGAGGGAACAAAAAAGTTCTCCAAGGGATGGTTTCTGGCAGTTCATCTGCCTGTACCCTTCATTGTGGCGGCTCGTCTCGGATTTGGAGCATCATGGAAATGGATTCCCCTTTTTGTACTCTCCTTCTTTTTGGGGCAGTGGATAGGAGCTCAGATACGCCGTAAAATGCAGCAGAGCCGCGAAGATCTCTCGCTGTGCATGGTGATGGACATTTTAAGGAGTAGGGAATGAGCAATCAGGAGTGGATTCCCAAGTGGATCGCCTGGGAGATCACAGGCAGGTGCAACTTAAACTGCATCCACTGTCGTTCTGCGTCAGAGATGAACACCCCCGAAGGAATCTTTGATCTTCCCAGGGCCAAAGCCCTCATTGAGGAGTTTGCATCTTTTGGTTCCCCTGCTGTAGTCCTAACCGGTGGAGAGCCTCTGCTTCGGGAGGATCTGTTCGAAATAGCCGCCTACGGCACAGAGAAGGGGTTACGCATGTGTCTGGCCACCAATGGCACCCTGCTTAACTCTGAAACCTGCAGGGGGATAAAGGAATCGGGAATAAAGATCATCTCTCTCAGCTTAGACGGTTCTACGGCGGAGGTCCACGACGACTTTCGGAAACAGCCAGGGGCTTTTGATGCCACGGTGAGGGCAGCTAATCTATTAAGAGACGAAGGGATTCCTTTCTTGATCAACTCCTCTTTCACTAAGAGAAACAAGGACGACATCCCCAATGTGTACGCCAAGGCAAAAGAACTCGGAGCCACAGCATGGTATCTCTTCATGATCGTTCCCGTAGGACGGGGAGAAGATGTGATGGCAGAGCTCATTGACAAGGACGATTACGAAAAAATCTTAGAGTGGCACTACGAGCTTGAGAAAAGGGAAACAGAGATGCTGGTTCGCCCCACCTGTGCCCCCCATTACTACCGGGTCTTTGACCAGCTTTCTGAGCGGGATGGGGAGAACGCCCCCAAAAGGAGGACCCTGAAGTTTTCTACAGGAGGAGCCAAGGGCTGTGTGGCAGCCCAGCTCATTGCCTTTGTGGGAAGCGACGGCGAGGTGAAACCCTGCAGCTACTTCCCCTTATCGGCAGGCAGCCTCTTGGAACAGAGCTTCAGGGAGATATGGTAT
>JALWSI010000197.1 GCA_027080315.1 bacterium
TGCAGTGAGCCTTCCCTTGTTGAGCATCTGGTGAGGATCAGACCAGAGGTAGAAGTACACGTAAGCGTTGGAAGCAGCGTGATGAATCTTCACGATGCTCTCTTCTGGAAGGATCTGGGTGTGAATAGGGTTATACTCTCTCCTCATTTGGGGATAGGAGAGGTGGAATCACTCACCAATACCCTTGCCCAGTACCAGGTTGAGACCGAGGTGATGATCCAGGGGGTGAGATGCGCTCCTACGGTTCTTGGAATATGTAGGATGAGCAGTTTCTTTGATATGAACCTTGAGAATGAGGGGCTTAGGTGCCTCATATGGTCAGGGTCTTCCAAAAGAAGCGGAATATGCTACAAACCCTGTGCCCAGGAATGGCACGATGAACACGAAAAAGGTTGGGACTTGTCACCCCACGCCTTTGAGGAGGTGAACTTGGTTCCTCTCTACCTTCAGGCAGGAGTGGGGGCTTTTAAGATAGGGGGCAGGGGGTTATCTACGGAAAGGATAGCAGCCCTGGTTGATGAGATGAACAGAAAGATGGAGACAATGGGTGTTTATGTTTGAGCTATCTGCAAGAATAGAGACCCTTGATAGACTGAAGGGTTGTAACCTTGAGGCTTACGATGCAGTTTACGCAGGGGATCCCACCTGTCCGTTGGTGCCTGGCAACCTATCTTATGATCCCCAGTCCCTTGAGGAAGGCATAAAGATTCTGAAGGATCTCGGTAAACAGGTTTACCTTTCTCTTTATGCTGAGCCAAGAAATGAGGATTTGGGTTGGTTAGATGGGATAATTGATCAGGGTGCCCAGCTTGGGGTGGATGCCTTTGAGGTTCATAACCTGGGCGTGCTTAGAATGGTGAAGAAGAAGGAGCTTGGAATCCCCGTGCATGTGGGTCCCTTTGCTAACGTTTACACGGCCCAGACCGCCTCTCTCGTGGGACAGTGGGGTGCTACGCGGGTTGCTCCCAATCCCGAGCTCTCTTTCAGCGAGATAGTGGCCTTAAAAGAGGGTAGCGAGGTGGATGTTATCTTGCAGGCCCACGGTAAATTGCCTTTGGGAATCTCAGAGACCTGTTTCCTCCTGGAGTATCGCGAAGGTGAATGCAAGGATGTGTGTTTTGAACCCTGCTGGCTCTCCTCTGGCAGGTGGAAGTTGAAGAACATAGGACGGGCTACCCTTAGTGGAAAGGACTTTTGTCTCCTTGAGTATCTGGGGACCTTCTACTGGAAGGGCTTTAGATGCTTCTCAATCATGACTTTGAGGGAGGATCCCTTCTACATTGAGAGGGTGGGGACTATTTACAGGGCTGCTTTGATCAGAATTGCTGAAGGTGTTGATAGATATCTGGAGCCCCAGGAGAGAGAAGAGCTGAGCAGGCTTTCTCCTGAAGGCTTTTGTAACGGTTACCTTTTCAGACGGGCAGGCCACAGGTACATTGGCCGGTTCTTTGGAGGAGAGAAGATCACCCCCTTAGAGATGGAAGAGGGTGTTAAGAGTGTAGGAGGGGTAAGATGGTGAGACCAAAGCTGCTGGCACCGGGAGGCAGCCTGGAGATGGCCCGCCAGGCCTTCTTAAACGGGGCCGATTCGGTTTACGTGGGGGCCAAGGGATGGAGCCGCAGAACAGCTGAGTATGAGCTTGAGGATGTTGAAATAGAGGCCATTGTTGAGCTGGCAAGCTCCATGGGCAAAGGGGTGAGAGTGGCCTTGAACACTCTCTTCTCATCCCAAGAACTCTCTCTATTTATTGAGAAGCTCAAGAGATTTGAGTCAATGGGGGTTGAGGGGGTCATCTTGACCGATCCAGGGGTAATGGCCCTTTCTAAAGAGTTATGCCCGGATTTAGAGGTTCATGTTAGTGCAGGAGCCAACGCAATAAACAACGAAGACCTCTTTTTTTATAGAGAGATAGGGGTAGATATGGTTGTGGCTCCTTGCAATATAACGGTTGAAGAGCTCGCTCAAATGAAGAGGACCGTCAATGTTGGTTTAGAGGTGTTCTTGCACTCCAACACCTGTTTCACCTACCTGGGCAAATGCTTGATGAGCAGCTACTTCAGGTACTCTTCTCACATAGACGAGTATGGTAAGGACCACTATTGGGGCAGCCCAAACAGAGGTGGCTACTGTCATCGGGTATGCAAAGCCCGATGGAACTTGGAAGATGCCGAGGCAGAGATGAAGAACGAGATGTTTCTGGCCTTGGATGATCTCCCTGCCTACGTTGAGGCGGGAGTGGACTGCTTAAAGATTCAGGGCAGAGAGTACAACCCTCGGTTGATAGGGGAGATTGTTGCCCTTTACTCCCAGATTGTTGATAGCCTGCAGGATGGAAGCTTTTACCATAGGCTTGATTTCTTCAGAGATAGAGTAGAAGAGCTATCTTTGAGAAGGGACAGAGAAAGAAACAGGAGAACCAGCAGGGTGTTGGAGGAGGCAGAGAGGGACCTGGAGGTGGCCTCTGTTGCTTAGCCCTGTTTTGCCTAAGTGATGTCTGAGTCCTATTTTAAGGTCCGATTTGGCGATACAGATCCTTGGGGAGTGGCCTATTTTGTTTCATATTTCAGGTACGCAAACCAAGCCGTAGAGGATTATTTATGTAGGCTTCTGGGTAAGCCTGAGGCTAAGGTCTGGAGGGATCCAGAAGAGGGATATGGATTGCCTGTGGTGGAGGCGAAAGGGAGATTTTTGAAGCCTGTCAAGCACGGTGATCGGTTGGAGGCCTCTGTTGAGATGAGGGATAAAGGAGATAAGGGGGTGCTCTTTCTCTGTAGATTTGTTAAAGAGGCTCAGGTTGTGGCAGAGGTGGAGCTCACCTGCGTGGCCATAGACCCAGAGTGGAGACCGCGGGTGCTACCTGAGAGGCTTAAAGGAGGTTTGGGGGATGTCTGATAAAACGGGAATTTTCTACCATCCTTCCTTCAGCAGAAGGAGCTATCTAACTGTGGGGAACAGGCTTGCGGACTTTCCAGAGGCCCTTGATCCCATACTCTCCAGTCCAAGAATAGAGATGTTCCAGTCTTCTCCTGTATCAACGGAGCTACTGTTAAAGATTCACGAACCCTCAATGATAGAGGCTGTGAAAGGGGATGGCTCCTGCGGTACCGCTTTCCACTCTGCAGGTGGGGTGGTGGAGGCCTCAGAGAGGGTTGCCAGGGGAGACCTGCTTAATGCCTTCTCCTTTATTGGGGCAGGGGGACACCATGCAGGCAGAAACTACTTTTGGGGGGCTTGCTGTTTCAACGATGTGGTACTCTCAATTGTGAGGCTTAGAGACCTTGGTATTGCAAACAGGTTTGCCATTTTAGACACAGACGCCCATCATGGGGATGGAACCAGGGAGCTGGTTATGAACGATAAAGACGTCCTCCATCTCTGCTGCTGTGATCGGAACTGGGAGAGCCCGGACGGGTTGAAGAGGGATTTTGACGTTACCCTTACCTATGAAAGGGGTAAGGTTGAGAAGGAGTACA
>JALWSI010000198.1 GCA_027080315.1 bacterium
CTGCTTGCCAATCGCCCCATGGAGTCCATCCATCTGGTTGAGGGAAAGCTGCACCCGAGGCTTCAGGAACTCTTCACCCTTGCCAGGGAGAGGGGAATCACCGTCCACAGGGTGCCTCGCAAGGCCCTTGACCGCATGGCAGAGCAGCACCAGGGGGTGGTGGCGAGGCTGTTGCCCATGCCCTTAGTCTCTTCAGAGCAGATGATTGCAAGGGCAAGGGAGAAGGGTGAAGAGCCCTTTCTTCTTGCGGTGGAAGGGGTGCAGGATCCCAGAAACCTGGGTGCCCTTATTCGTACTGCGGCAATAGCAGGGGTGCACGGGCTCATTCTTCCAAGTCGCAGGGCGGCTCCCCTCTCGTCGGCTGCCATCAAGTCATCGGCGGGGGGGGTTTTCTCTCTCCCCATTGGCAGGGTAACCAACCTGAACAACGAGCTTAGGGCGCTGAAGGACCAGGGGCTCTGGGTGGTGGGAACCGCCAGAGACGGCGAGACGCCCCTCTACTCCAGCGATCTCACCCTGCCTTTGGTGCTTGTGGTGGGGAGCGAAGAGAAGGGGATCTCTCCCTCACTTCGCAGGCTCTGCGACCTCGTGGTCTCCATTCCCCAGCGGGGCAGCCTTAACTCGTTGAACCTCTCTGTTGCAGGGGGAATTGTGATCTACGAGGTGGCCCGGCAGCGGGGATGGTGGGGGTAGGGCCCCTCGTTTTTCAGGAGCCCTACCGGTCTGAAAATTTAGGAGATGTTCATTTTCTTCTTAACCAGCTCTTTGTCCGCCTCGTAATCTGCGATACGGGAGATCATGATCTTCTGGGCCTGTGGAGGACCTGCTCCGTGCCAGGTGCCCACTCCGTGCAGACCGGCGGTCCAGTTCTGGAGCAGTTTGGTCACCTTCATGATCTTCTCCGCACCTGCATCAGAGCCGAAGCCGTAGCATTCTTCAATGTAGTCTTTCACCTCGGGGTTTTTAAGTTCTCTCACCGAGGGCATTGTGACCACAAGGCCACCTCCAATGTCCCCTGCAAGCTCCATAGCTTTCCAGAATGCGCTGCACACGTTGAGCTTGCTGACGTTGCCCATCATCTCGTCTGGCATGTACACCCCGGAACCTGGGGGCTCTTCTGAGCCCAGGTTGGCTGCAGCCAGTCCGCATGCCCTGGCGGTTTCACGAAGTATCAACAGCTGTACCATCTCGTCGTTTATGTGGGGAGCCTTGGTCATCCCTTTGTACTCTTGAAGTAGCCTGCAGGCTCCTATGATGTTTGACATGAAGCCCACCTTACAGGTGCCTCCACAGGTCATACGATGGGTCCTTGCGAAGCGGGCCACGAATTTACCTGAATACTCTACCTCACCGCAGTGGAAGACCCTCTCCCATGGGATGAAGACGTTATTGAAGACGATCATGCTGGTCTCCCTCTGTCCAAATAGGGGATTGCCCAGTTCGTAGATATCGTCCGTTAGCATGCGTTCTGCGGAAAATGCGTTGTACTGGCAAACGTAGGTGAGTCCTTCGGCGTCTGAGGGAACCGCAAAGGCTATGGCGTAGTCTTCTTCTCCTGGCCTGCGGGTTCCCTGGGGAAGCACCATGATCTCGTGGCTTGCGTATGCTCCAGAGATGTTGATTTTGTATCCTTTGACCACAATTCCGTCAGACTTCTTCTCTACCACCTTCAAGGCCAGGTACGGGCTTGTCCAGTCTTTCAGCTTCTTGTCACGGAGTCCTCGGGGTTCTGTAAGGGCTCCAGCAACTGAGAGATCGTTCTTCTGAACCCATTTGAGGTACTCTAAGAAACGGCTGTGGTAGTCGGTGCCAAGCTTCTGGTCCATCTCCCAGGTTGTGGCCCAGGCTGCATGGAAGCAGTCAAGCCCAACGCATCTGTAGATGCAGGTTCCCAGGTTCTCTGCGGTGAAACAACCAGCATTTGCTTTGGCCAGCAGGTCTTCGTTGCTTTGGCAGACGTGGGTGTACCTATTTATGCGCTCTCCAATAAGAGGGGATATTGTGCTCATGATCTCCTGGCTTTCAGGATCCAGGGCCCACTTGTAGCTTGCCTTGTTTGATTCAATCACTGTGCGGGTGTTGGGGTTGTCAAAGATGTCTGTGATTCTCTCACCGTTCATAAAGATGTTGAGCTTTCGGCCCCTTAAACTCTCTTCAAACTGCTCTGGGGTCTTCAACGCCATAATCAATAACCTCCTTCTCGTTTGTTGCCATTCTTGTACCACCAAAAAAGTTTGGTTGCAAGAAAAATTTTTGAATGAGAAAGATTTTTTCTTGAAAAGATCTTGTCTCTTAAAAGATAAGGGAGTATTGAGAACCCATTCTTGACCGGGAGGAAGTTTTGGAGCCTCTATTGAAGGATAGGGAGACCATTGAGAAGATTCTTGAGGGAATGCGCAGGGTCAGGCCCTATTTTAGAAAACTCTTTGCCCTTACCTCCGAGCTTTCTGATCCTGAGGTGGTTATATTGGCGAGGCTTGCAGAGTCTGAGGATGGTACGATATCGGTGAAAGAGATCTTTGAAGCGCTACATCCCATAAATCCCAGCAAACTCACCCAGGTTACAAACGAGATGGAAGAGAGAGGGCTCATCACAAAAGAGAGGGACAAACGGGACCGCAGGAGGGTGAATCTTATCTTAACAGATGCGGGCAGAGAGGCCTACTATGCCCTTGAGAGAGAGATGGCGAGGCTGCTGGCAAGGCACTTTGCCAAGGCCAGCTCTGCAGAGCTCCAACTTTTGCTTGACTCCTTCTTGGTGTGGGAGAAGGTGCTGGGTGATCTGTAGATTTTGGGTGGCTTAAAGGTATTTGACGCTATTTAACATACCGTAGCATTATTAGGTTGGTATATGTGCCTTCACTTTTTTGATTGTGGCCTACCAGTGACTTAAGAGGATAGAAGGATAGCGGAAAGAGAGAGGGATCTTTCACCAAAGTGTTGTGATGGGACATCTTCTATGGTTTTACAGGTATGTAATCTTATCCCCAATGGGTGTGTTGACCATGAGGATGGAGGAGAGTATATTTTTTGTTGATGGATATAGCTGCTCGGAGAGAGGATGAAGAGAGATACTGAGATCCTGGTTCCCTGTAATGGCAAAGAGGCGCTTTGCTCCCTTTTAGAGCTTGAGGTGGGGGCCATTTACGTGGGATTAAAGGGATGGAGCCATGCTCCCAGATGTGTGGAGGTCTCTCTTGCTGACTTGGAAGGGATGGTTGCTCTGTGCCACCAGCACGCTAAAAGGCTTCTGTTGAGCTTCAACACGGTTCCATCTTCCCCTGAGTGGAAGATGGCTGTTAATGTTGTTGTTGACGCCATTGACAGGGGAATAGACGGGGTCATCTGCAGTGAGCCTTCCCTTGTTGAGCATCTGGTGAGGATCAGACCAGAGGTAGAAGTACACGTAAGCGTTGGAAGCAGCGTGATGAATCTTCACGATGCTCTCTTCTGGAAGGATCTGGGTGTGAATA
>JALWSI010000199.1 GCA_027080315.1 bacterium
AGAAGCTCTTAGGTGCAGGAGATGCCCTCTTTCTACCCCCGGGAACCTCGGATCTCATCCGCATCCACGGGGCATACATAAGCGACGAAGAGATTGAGAGGGTTGCATCCTTCTGGAGGGCCCAGGAAGAACCCCAGTACGACCAGGAGATCATCTCAAAACCTGTGGTGGAGAGCGGAGAGGGGCCGGACGAAGAAGACGAGCTCTACCAAGAGGCTGTGGAGCTGGTGATTCAACAGGGCCACGCCTCAGCCTCTATGATCCAGAGGTATTTGAAGATAGGCTACAACAGAGCAGCTCGCATGATTGAGCGCATGGAAGCCGAGGGCATAGTGGGCCCCCCGCAGGGAAGTAAACCCCGTGAGGTCCTTGCCAATCCCCGCCAATGAGCAGAATGCCCGGATTCACGCACAGCAAAAGAAGAGAGGTAAAGGGCAGGGCCTCAGGGCATAATAAACAAGGGCCCCTTCTGTTGCTAAGGAGCCCTTTAGAGGGGGGTAAAGCCAAAATGGCGCGCCCAGAGGGAGTCGAACCCCCAACCCCGGAATCCGTAGTCCCGTGCTCTATCCAATTGAGCTATGGGCGCAACGCCATTCTCTATACTCAGGGTACGGGATGGGGGTCAAGGGGGAAAACCAAGAGATGACCCCATTTAAAGATAGACTTTTCTTCTTCCCCACCCCCCTGAAACCACTTCTGTTAGGCCTGGTGGAAGAGAATATCCCCATCTACGCAGTAGGGGGCATGGTTAGAGACCAGCTGCTTAAGAGAGACTCAAAAGACCTGGACATACTGGTTATGGCCCAGAATAAGGCCTGCAAGCTTCTGGAGAAGGCTCAGTCGGTGGGGATGCGCAGCTTCCCCTTGGACGTGGAGAGGGGCATATTCAGAGGCATCTACAAAGGATGGATCGTTGACTTCACCGAGCCCAGGGCTCCAACCCTCATGGAGGACCTGGCAGCCCGGGACTTCACAATAAACGCCCTGGCAGTACCCATCAATAGAGAGAGCATAAGGCACGGTGCCAGGGTTCTGGATCCCACAGGTGGATTGAGGGACATATCACTAAAACTGATCCGAACCTCCCGTCCCGAGAACATCCTTGAAGACCCCCTTCGCTCTCTTCGGTGCTACCGGTTCATGATCAAACTGGGGTTCAGGGTTGAGCCCCAAACCGAGGCTCTCGTGGAAGAGGGCCTTAAACACCTGCACAAAGTGGCAGGGGAGCGCATATCTGAAGAGCTCGCCTTCATATTCGCCCATCCACTAAGCCACACCATATGGAACAGGTTGGCCCGAAGAGGAACGCTCACCAGAGTCTTTCCAGAACTGGCACCATGCAAGGGAGAGCGCACAGGCAAGTGGTACGGAACTGACCTTCTCTTTCATCTCTTAGGGGTTCTTAAAGGCACAGAGTTCGTTATCTCAGACCTCTCCTATCTCTTCTCTGACTTCTGGAGAGAGTTGAGCACCCTTCTTCACACCAAGGTGGAAGGAGAGTGGACCCAGCTCTCCCTGCTGAAGCTGGCCTCGCTCTTCCACGACATAGGCAAACCCGTGTGCCGCAAAGAGAAAGGCGAAAAGGTGGTCTTCTGGGGACACGACAGAAGTGGAGAGGCCCTGGTAGAAAGGTTGATAGAACGCCTGAGACTGGGCAGAGCCGCCTCTTTTGCCCTGAAAACCCACGTTAGAGAGCACATGCGCATGCACCTCCTTGCCCAGGGAGGAGAGGTGTCAAAGAAGGCCAAGGGCAGGTTTTTTAGAGATATGGGGGATGTTGCCCCTCTAACTCCTCTGCTATCTCTGGCAGACGCCTGGGCTTCAAGCGGAGAGGTGGGGTTATTCACTCTCCTTCCCTTCGTTGAAGAGGTGATCCACTTCTACTACAACAACTATCTGCAGCAGGGAGAACCCATGAAGCCCCTCCTCAACGGCCACAGGGTTATGGAGATCCTGGGCATTGACCCAAGTCCCTCTGTGGGAAGGGCCATGGAGGCGCTTCTGGACGCCCAGTTGGAGGGAGTGGTGACAACCGCTGAGGAAGCAGAGGAGTGGCTAAAAAAGAAAGGGAAATTAGATGTCTGAGGTGAGGTTCTCAAAAGAGCACTGCTGGGTGAGGACCCTTGAAGATGGAAACCTACTGGTAGGCCTGACTGTCCAAGCGGTGGAGGCCATTGGAGAGGTGGTGATGGTAGAACTCCCCAGCTTTGAGGAAGAGATGAGAAGGAATCAGGTTGTGGGGATGGTGGAATCAGATTGGGCAATAACCGAGATCTATGCCCCTTTGGATGCAAAGGTGGTTGAGGTGAACGAGCTTTTGGTGGACGATCCCAGTATGCTCAACGAGGATCCCATGGGTATAGGTTGGCTAATGATACTTAATCCGTCTAATCCTCAACAGGTGAAAAAGCTCTTAACAGAGCAGGCCTACAGAAAGTTCTTAAAGAAAGAGCTGCTGATAGATTAAAGGGCGGCCATATGGCCGCCCCGTTCAATACGCATCTGCTATCTTGCTCTCACAAACTTCCCGTCTCTAACCTCAAGCATCACCATGGCACCCTCAGAGAGGCCATTGTGATCCTTAGGAGAGTATCTAAACTCGCCGTCTATTCCCACAAACCCATAGGTCTTTGTCTCCAAAGCATCTCTCAGGGCCTCTGAATCACCGGGCTTCACCTTACCCTTTTCAATAGCGGTCTTGATGAGCATAAAGGCGTCGTAAGAGTGACCTGCAAAGGTGGAGACATCTTCGTGGTATTTGGCCTGGTAGTCGTTCTTGAATGCAACCAAAACTTTTTTCTGGGGATCGCAACCGCAAAGCGAGTCGGCTATCAGTATCTTCCCTGCCGGCAACACCACCCCTTCAGCGGCTTTTCCTGCTAGCTCAATGTACTTTGAGTTGCCCTGACCATGGTTCATAACAAGAATAATACCTCTCTTATCCAGCCCAAGCTGTTTGAAGTTCTTGGTCACAACAACAGAGGTGGGGCCCACCGACCAGTTTATGATGGCCTGGGGACCAGCATTCGCTATCTTGGTGAGCTGAGCCGTCATATCCCTGTCGCCGCCACCGTAGGTCTCAACCCCAACAATGGTGATTCCGTAATCGCCGGCAAGCCTCTTTATGTTTGTGTAACCGTCCTCTCCAAAGGCATTAGAGACGTAAAGCACCCCTATCTTCTTGATGCCCTTAGACTGAAGGTACTGCATGGCCTTTGCAGCAGCCAAGGCGTTGGTGGCAGGGGTTGTAAAGACCCAAGGCTTCACAGGGGTGGTCAGGATCTTCCCTGCAGCGCAAGATACCATGGGCACTGCAAACCTTGAATGGGCCCTGTCAAGCTGAAGGGCCTTCATCACCGCAGCGGAGGTTGGGGTTCGGGTGGGACCGATAATGGCCATAACCCTGTCTCTTGTAACCAGTTGACGCGCCTTCAACACAGCCATCTGGGG
>JALWSI010000200.1 GCA_027080315.1 bacterium
TTCTTTAGCTGGTTCAAAAATAGCAGTTCTGTACGCTGAGGAAGATGATCCTCGCCAAACACCCGGTAATCAGACCTTCCGCCTCCCACAAGCTCCACAAAGCCCTTCCAGGCGAAGAGGTCTTCGCAGGATAGATCCGGTGAAACTATGGCTCCTATCTGGTTATCCCCAGCATCCTTGCAGGTGGAGGCAAGCTCGTTCACAACCTCCTCCCACTGGAGCCCTACCATCTTGTTCTCTTGCCGTTTGAGAGGAACGGTTATGCGTTGAGCATCGTTTACGAAGTCAAAGGCGTAGTAGCCTCTGTCGCATAGCCAAGGCGAGGGATACGACACCTTGTGTTTCACCTTGAGCAGCCTGCCGTCCCTCACCCCAAGGTGAAGGTTGCAGCCTATGTCACAGTGAGTGCAGACGCTTTGAGTAAAGTCAAGCTTCCATATCCTGGTGACGTACCTGTTGTGGGCAGAGGTTATTGCTCCCACTGGGCATATCTCTACCAGATCACCGCAGAATCTATTGGCAACCACGCTGTTCAGTAGGGGTCCTATGGTTGAGTGAGAGGCCCTCCAATAGACGTTCCAATCGCCGCCTCCCACCACCTCTCTCATGAATCTGACGCATCTCTTGCAGAGAATGCAGCGGTTTTGCTCGTGAACAAGCAGAGGACCAAGCTTTTTAGTGGGGTGTTTAATCTTCTCCTCAATGAATCTGCTGGTGGTCTCGCCGTACTTAAAGGCGATGTCTTGCAGGTCGCATTCCCCTGCCTGATCGCAGATGGGGCAATCAAGGGGGTGGTTTATGAGCATGTATTCCAACATGCCTTTCCGGGCGGCTTCTACCCTTTGGGTGTTGGTCTTCACCACCATTCCATCCATAACCTCGGTGGTGCACGCCGGCACCAGCTTGGGCATCTTCTCTACCTCAACCAGACACATGCGGCAGAGCCCTGCTGGTTTGAGGTAAGGATGGTAACAGAAATAGGGAATATCTATCCCTACTTTCTGAGCAGCCTTGAGAATGGTGGTTCCAGGAGGCACTTCTGTTTCTATTCCGTCAATAATAACCTTTGGCATCGTTCTCTCAGCCTCCTATTGGACATCTCTTGTTCTTGATGTGTTCAAGATACTCGTCCCTGAACTTCTTGACGCTGCTGATCACAGGGCCAAGAGCAGCATCACCTAAGGGGCATAGACAGTTACCCCCCAGGGTGTCTCCTATGTGGAGCAGCAGGTCCAAATCTTCTTCACGGCCTTGCCCGTTCACTATGCGTTTTAGGATCTGAACCATCCAGTGGGTTCCCTCACGACAGGGGGTGCATTGTCCGCATGATTCGTGGGCGTAGAACTGGGCCAAGCGATAGGTCTCTTTCACTATGCACGTGGTGTCATCTAAGACGATCACCGCACCTGAGCCCAGCATGCTACCTGCCTCCATGAGGGACTCGTAGTCAAGGGGTATGTCTATCTCATCTGCCGTTAGCATGGGGGTTGAAGAACCGCCTGGGATCACTGCCTTCAAGTTTCTTCCGGGACGCATACCCCCGGCGATCTCAAATATGAGCTCTTTGAAAGGGGTGCCCATCACCAGCTCGTACACCCCGGGTTTCTGAACATGACCGCTGATGGAGAATAGCTTGGTTCCTTTGCTCTTTTCTGTGCCAAGTGAGGCGTACCAGTCTCCACCCCGGGCTATTATGTCAACCACCGAAGAGAGGGTCTCAACGTTATTGATCACCGTTGGACTCTGATAGAGACCCTTGCTGGCGGGGAATGGAGGACGAATTCTTGGGTGTCCCCTTCTGCCCTCAAGGGAGTCTAACAGCGCGGTCTCTTCTCCGCAGACGTAGGCTCCTGCGCCCCGATGCACAGTGATGTAGATGGGGTAGTCATGGCCCATGGGTCTGTCTCCCAGACACCCATCCTCTTCGGCCTCTCTTATTGCGTTCTCTAACACCTGGGCACCAAACTCGTATTCGCCTCTTATGTAGATGTAGGCCCTGTGAGCCCCTATGGCGTAGCAAGATATTGCGATGCCTTCTAATAATAGGTGGGGATCCTTCTCAATGATGACCCTATCCTTAAAGGTTCCGGGCTCTCCTTCGTCTGCGTTGCACACCAGGTATTTGGGAGCATCGGTTTTTGGAACAAAGCTCCATTTCAACCCTGTTGGAAAACCGGCACCACCTCTACCCCTGAGCCCAGACTTTTTGACCTCTTCAACTATCTGAGAAGGCTCCATCTTTAATGCAGCCTTCAAGGTCTCATAGCCGCCTCCCTCTTTGTAGGTGCTTAAAAGATGGGAGTTAGGCTTGTGGACGTTTTTTAAAAGAACCTTCATTTCACCCATCCATCAACCTCCTCACTCGCAGGCATCAAGCACCTTGTCCACCTTCTCAGGGGTAAGCTGCTCGTGGTACTCTTTGTTCACCATCATTGCGGGGGGCGTGCCGCAGGATCCTAAGCACTCCACAGTGATAAGGGTAAACTTGCCGTCGGGAGTGGTTTCTCCCCTCTTTATTCCCAGTCTCTTTTCAATGTGAGCAACTATCTCTTCTGCCCCATTAACAGAGCACGAGATATTGGTGCACACTTGAATCAGGTACTTACCCACTGGACGAAGATTGTACATGGTGTAGAAACTGGCAACCGAGTAGACCTCTGCAGGAGGCAGACCAAAGAGTCGGGCAACGTATTTTATGCAGTCCATATCAAGGTATCCGCCGTGTTCGTCTTGAACCACGTGGAGAACCTGCAACAGAGCCGACCTTTTGTCTGGATACCGGTTTAGCAGATGATCTATTCTCTTCTCTCCCTCGGGAGAGAGTGGAAAGGGACAGAGTTTGGCGATCATTTGTCCACCTCCCCAAGCACTATGTCTATGCTTCCGATTATTGAGACCATATCGGCTATTTTATGACCTTTGGCCATGAGAGGCAGAGCGGCAAGGTTGTGTAAAGATGGAACCCTTATCCTCAACCTGAAGGGATTTGGCGAACCATCGCTAATAATGTAGAAGCCGAGTTCTCCCTTTGGAGCCTCTACTGCATGGTAGACCTCACCTTTTGGAGGATGCATACCCTCAATCACCAGCTTAAACTGGTGAATCAGAGCTTCAATGTTCTTCTTGTCTCCTCTGACCTCGTTCACCTCTGGAAAGGTCATCTTACCAGGTAGAGAGTTGATGGGACCGTCTGGTAGCCTCTCAATGGCCTGTTTGATTATCTCACGGCTTTGCCGCATCTCTTCTAAACGCACCAGATACCTTGAGAAGATGTCTCCGTTCTCTCCCACCGGGATGTCAAAGTCGTACTCTTCGTAACCTGAATATGGATAGGCCTTTCTTATGTCCCACTTAACCCCGGAGCCCCTGAGCACAGGACCTGTAGCCCCCAAGGCAATGGCGTCTTCGGCAGAGAGAACCCCGACTCCCTCGGTACGTTCTC
>JALWSI010000201.1 GCA_027080315.1 bacterium
CTTCTCTTCTTGCGAAGAGGCTCCCCTATTCGGTCTTGCTCCAGACGGGGTTTACCGAGCCGGCCCGGTCACCCGGACCGCTGGTGGGCTCTTACCCCACCGTTTCACCCTTACCTGACGCTGCTCGCCAGGCGGTCTGTTCTCTGTGGCACTTTCCACCCCTCTCGGGGTCTGGGCGTTACCCAGCGTCCTGCCCTGTGGAGCCCGGACTTTCCTCTGGCAGACCCAAGGTCTCCAGCGACTGCCCAGCGGACTTGAGCATCCTGTTCAGGGCCATATTTGCAGCCTTGTCAGCCTCTCTGTTCTTCTCTCTGGGATGGTAGAATATATCCGCTTTATCAAACTTTTTCAAGAGGTTCACAGCTTGACGGTGAAGTGATTTAAGGTGCGGGCTCTTAACCTTGTACTCCCCCCTTATCTGCTTGGCCACCAGCTGGGAGTCGGTGTAAACCGTAACCTCCTTTGCTCCTATGCGCAAGAGATACTCCAATCCCCTGATGAGGCCCCGATACTCAGCCACGTTGTTGGTGGTGATACCCAAGAACTCGCCCCGTGACTCTATCTTTTCGTCATCACGATACACCACAAAACCACAAGAAGCAGGCCCCGGATTACCCCTGCTGGCACCGTCAAAGAGAAGGGTGTACACCTACTCCTCTTCCTCCTCCTCGGGCTTGGGCTCCTCCCAATAGTAGAGAATACGCTGACAGAAGGGGCATTGAAGAACCTCCTCCCCCTTCTTCACCTCCACAAAGAGCTGGGGAGGCAGCTCCATATTGCACCCCCTGCACGCCCCTGCCTCTGCCCTAACCACCGCCAGACCGTTCTTGCTTTTCACAATCCTCTGGTACATCCTCATGAACCTTGGGGGAATCTGTTTGGCAATGTTCTCTCTCTCTTTCCTTACCTCCTCAAGCTCCTTCTCAAGCCTCTGCTGCTCTTTCTCCCCCTCTTTCTGGGCGGTGGCCAGGTGACCTTCAGCCTCCTGCAAGGCCTCTTTGGCCTTGGCAAGCTCGCTCTGGGCCTCAGAGATCTCGTCAAAAAGGATGATCACCTCCTCCTCGTGGCGATCTATCTCCTCCTTGCAGGTCTCTATCTCTTTCAACATGGCGGTGTACTCTTTATTGTCTTTAACCTGAAACAGCTTGCCCTTTCTGTCTGTTATCTTCTGGGCAAGATCATCCATTGTGCGCTCTTTATCTCTCCTATCCTTCTCTAAGGATCTCACCCTCTCCTCAGCCTCAGCCAGGGCTCTCTTTTTCTCCTCTACCTCTTTTGTGGCGCTCTTTATGGCCGATGTTACACCACCTCGGTGCTCCTCTTTCTTAAGAATAAGCATGTCTAAGGACTGAAGCCTAACCAATAACTCAAGCTCTTTTATCACATCAAACCTCCTGAAATGGATCCTCGCCCTCTATCTCATTCACAAAGACCCCATCATCCACAATTCTCCTAACCGTCTCAGCCAAGAGATCCACCGCCGGCCTCTCGGTGCCATAGTGGCCTGCATCCACAACGGTTATCCCCAGCTCAAGGGCCTCTGTAGCCTGGTGGTACTTGAGATCCCCCGTCAAATAGACCTGGGCCCCAGTTGAAGCAGCAGCAAACACGAGATCCCCTCCGCTACCAGGACAAAGGGCTATCTTCCAAACCCTTTTCTCTTGGTAAGGGGGAGGATTCACAACCCTCAGGCTTTTGAGATTGAGAGACTCCTTAACGAGAGCAAGCAACTCGTAGAACTCAAAAGAGGAGCTGGTGTAGCCAACCCTCCCCAGGCCCTTATCTTCCTCAAGCATCATAGGACCCTCTACCTCAACCTCCAGCAGCTTGGCCACCCTGTCTGCAAGCCCCCCAGGAGCCACGTCAAGATTGGTGTGAAGAGAGATGAGAGAGATAGAGTTCTTAGCAAGGGCGAAGACAGCCTCACCCACAGGATCAGCTGCAGAGATTCTCTTAAGGGAACGAAATAGCAGGGGATGATGGGTGACCAGGCAGTTGGTGTTGCATTTCAAGGTCTCCTCTATCGTCCTGAGGTTGGGATCAAGGGCCACGGTAACGCCGGTCAGCTCCTGTGCAGGATCTCCCACCTGCAGGCCAGAGTTGTCCCAAGAAAGGGCATAGGAGAAGGGGAAAATCCCATCTAAGCCGGCAATGAGCTCTTCAACCCTCATGATTGGACATAAAGAAAGGGGATGGAGCAAACCACCTCCATCCCCTTCAAGCTCTCTTGAGAGGGACACATTTTCAACAACTCTCCATCCCCCATTTCATGGGCATCATCTCCCCCTTGAAAAAAATGGGCCCGCCAGGAGTCGAACCTGGGACCTTCCGGTTATGAGCCGGTGGCTCTGACCATCTGAGCTACGGGCCCCCTCGCAATCCTCTTTAAGGCCACACCCCCTTTCCCTTGTCAAGTAGAGGAATCGGTCAATCATATAAATTGAGGAAAAACCCAAAAAGTGAATAGCTGTTTATTTTTAAGGGTCTGTATTTCAATAGAATAGAAAAATACTGGGATACTGAATACCATTCAATCAATTTAATTAGCGAATTCACCCTTGACATAAGATAAAAACCCTGTTTTGTAGCAATCGTTGACGCTGAGGAGGAGGAACAATGGGAAAGACCCTACCCAAAAGAAGAACAAAAGGGAAGAGCGGCAAGAAAGAGGACTTTGTTAAGGCGGTTGACCGTGCCCTGGTGCTGCTCTCCTGCTACCTGGACTCAGAGAACGAGAGGCTTGGCGTAACAGAGCTGAGCAATAAGGTGGGACTACATAAGAACAACGTCTTCAGGGTGTTGGCAACCCTTGAGTTCAAAGGATACGTGGAACAGACAAGGAGAACAGAAGCCTATACCCTCGGCCCCAAAATCTTAGAATTGGGACTCATATTTAAGTACCAGGTGGGACTGATAAAACCGGCGAAACCCGTAATGGAACGCATCGCCAAGGAACACAATGAAACCGTCTATTTGGGGGTCTTAAGAGACATCTATGCCATTTACATTGAAGAGGTTAGAAGCACCAGAAGCGTTCAGGTGGTGTCAAGAATAGGCTCAAGAATACCCGCCTACGCAACAGCCATAGGAAAGGTGCAGATGGCATCTCTGCCCTCAGAGGAGATTGACAGGCTGCTGAAAGAGAACGAGATATCTCCCTTCACCAAGAACACCATAAGCGAACCCCAAGCATTAAAGGAGCATCTCGCCCAGATAAACAAGCAGCAATACGCCTTTGACATTGAAGAGTTCCAGGAAGACGTGAGATGTGTGGCAGCCCCCATAAGAGACTACACCAAGATGGTGGTGGCCGGTCTCTCAATATCCGCCCCAAAGGATCGCATGCCTGAAGAGAGGATGAAGGAGCTCTCAACTGTGGTGAAAGAGGGGGCCTTGGAGATCTCCAAGAACCTGGGATATCTTCCATGAGGGCTTGTTTCCATTCCCAACAAGAAGATCCTGTTGAAAAGAGCCTAAGGTCTAAAGGACCCTGAACATGAAAAAGTTGAGCGAATTCACTCAGAACGAATCGGCAAGCGGTATTCTGCTTATTGTTGTCACCATCTTCGCCCTGATACTGAGCAACAGTGCCTTGGCCCCTCTGTATGAAAAGTTTCTTCACCTGCCGGTGGCGGTTAAGATCGGCTCGTGGGGACTTGATAAGTCTCTCTACCACTGGGTGAACGACGGCCTCATGGCCATATTCTTCCTCCTTGTGGGGCTTGAGGTTAAGCGGGAGCTCATGGAGGGTCATCTCTCCTCCTTTGGTCAGGTGATACTGCCGGGAATAGCCGCTATTGGAGGAATGGTTGTTCCCGCAGCAATCTACCTGCTCTTCAACCACGGAAACCCCACCGCTCTCAACGGTTGGGCCATACCCACGGCAACGGATATAGCCTTTGCCTTAGGAGTGCTCTCACTCCTGGGAAGCGGTGTTCCCTCATCGTTAAAGACCTTTCTGATGGCCCTTGCAATAATAGACGACCTTGGAGCCATAGTGATAATCGCCCTCTTCTACACCAGCAATCTCTGCAAGCTTTCACTGATCATTGCGGGAGTATCTCTTGCCACACTTGTGCTCTTCAACCTCTTTGGGGTGGTGCGAAAGAGGCTTTACTTTGCTGTAGGGGCAATTCTATGGGTTAGTGTTCTGAAATCAGGGGTACATGCAACATTGGCGGGAGTGGCCCTCGCCTTCACCATTCCCTTGAAGGCAGAAAGCGAAAGTGGAGAAACCATATCTCCACTGAAGGAGATTGAGCACAGCCTTCACTCATGGGTGGCCTTTGCCATCTTGCCCCTCTTTGCCTTCGTGAACGCAGGGGTCAGCCTTAAGGGCATCTCAATCTCACAAATGGCGCACCCGGTGCCTTTGGGCATCATTCTGGGGCTCTTCCTGGGCAAACAGCTAGGGGTTTTTGGATTCAGCTACGCTGCAATAAGATCCAAACTTGCAACCTTGCCAGAAGAGGCAAACTGGAGGCAATTTTACGGCGTCTCTGTGCTAACGGGAATAGGTTTCACAATGAGTCTCTTCATAACCTCCCTGGCATTTGAGGACGATCGCCTGTTCCACTACACCGACAAGCTGGGCATCCTCCTGGGATCCCTACTGGCAGGGGTGGTTGGATACCTTGTGCTAAAGCTATTCTCAGGTACGGTACCCCAAAGCCGCCAGCAAGAGGCCATAGAGGGTGAAGAATAGGTTCTGGAATAGAAAACACCCATTGCCAGAAATAACCCCTGTGCTACCCTTGTCCCATGCTTAGAAAAAGGGTTTGGACCTATGGTCTGGTGTTGAACCGAAGGTTCTGGGAGGATCGTCCCTACGTAGTAACCACGCTAACCCCCAAGTTTGGGGTTGTTGATATAAAGCTCTCTGGGAAAAAGAGGGAAAGCCACAACACCGGTGCCTTAGAACCCATGGCCCTCTCCTGGTTTGAAGCAGAGATCTCACCTTTGGGAACCTATAGCCATCACTGGGAGCTAATAGAGCTCTTTGGCTCTCGCAGACTGGCATCTCCTGAGGAGATGCTAAAGATGGGAACCATTATGGAAGAATCGCTGCCCAAGTGGGAACCAGTGCCGGGGCTCTTCACTTTAGCCTTAAGGAGCCTGAAGAGGGGAGAGGCAGATAGAGGTTATCCTATGTTACTGAGATTCACCGTTGGCTTCCTTGAGCTCATGGGATACGGCATAGAGGAGCTCGTTGGTGGAAGAGAAAAGATGAGACGGCGCATTAGGGAAGATCCTGAAGGGGTATTGGCAGTATGCACAGAGGTTTTGAAGGAAGCCTTATGGGTGACATTGTGAAGAGTCAGGTTGTTCTTGTTAAAAGGCTCAACAGTAAGGCCATCTTACCTGAGCGTATGTCTTCAGGGGCTGCAGGATGGGATCTATTCGCCTGCCTCTCGGATCCTTTAACCATCCTCCCCCAGCAAAGGGCTTTGGTGCCCACAGGATTGGCCTTTGAGCTGCCTGAGGGGTTTGAAGCCCAGGTGAGACCCCGTAGCGGACTTGCCCTTAAACACGGGGTCACCGTGCTGAACAGCCCAGGCACAATAGATAGCGACTACCGGGGAGAGATAAGGGTGATCCTTGTGAACCTTGGGGAGCAGCCCTTCAAGGTTAGCCACGGGATGCGCATCGCCCAGGTTGTCTTCTCACAGGTAGCGCCTGTGAGGCTGCGAGAGAGTGCTCACCTGTCGGAGACCAAGAGAAGCTCAGGGGGGTTCGGTCACACAGGAGAGTGACTAAGAACCGTCTCCCTCCTTCTGGGTGCCGTTGCCTTTCAGGATTTTGTAGTCCCTCCCAACCGGCACCATCTCTCCAGGATAGTGGGGTTTGAATGACGGGGGCTCAGGCGGAGCTGGCCTTGGACACTCTGGTATACCGGTCTCGTTTCCGTAGTGAATGGGAGGACAGTACTCCCTTGTGGTGACCCTCATGCCCCTAACAATGGGATCTGAAAACCTCACCAGCATGGTTGTGGCAGTGTGATCCTGGGTTGAGAGCACCACCAGCTTCCCCACAGTGTGAACTATTGGGGTCTCTTTCAACACATACAGAATAGCCCCTGGAAGAAGACCGTCTTTCTTACCCAGATCAATGTAAACATACTCAAAGTCCTCAGACTCCGTCCTATTCAAGTCGTAAAGCTCAACAATGTAACCCTCTTTGGTTATGCTCATGTGAAAGGGCCTATCTATGGGCATGGGCATGCCCTTAAGCATGAATATTCTATCCCCTGCGGTCACAGGGGTGGGAGATGCATCAACTATCACTGCCTCTCCATTAGGATACTGGAAGCAGAGCACCTTTATTATCCCAGTCACCTTCCTTAGATACCCCAAAAACCTGCCTGTGATAGGGTGGTAAACAGGGGCCCAGTCGTTGACGCACACGTAATACTCTCCAGGGTTCAGCATGGGCCCAAAGCTCTTTATGTGAACCTTCTCACCTGTTCCCATGAATATGCTGTTGGAACGAGAAGAACCCATAACCATGCCGTAGGCAGGCTGCTCTCTCACTGGTGAAATGTATCCCCCCATGAGGATCGTTGTGGGAGACGCTATGGGCATCCCTAACTCTCGGGAAACGATGGTTGTACCACCCTCCCCTGAAGTCTCGTTAGCCGGCTTCTCCTCAACCGTCTGCAGCTTGGGAATCAGAATCTCTGTTCCCTCAGGAATCTCCTGCGAGGGGTTGCTAACCACCCCTTCTAAGATATCCTGATTTGTGTCCCAAAGGAGCACCCAGAGTGAAGGATCGTTGTACTCCTTTTTTGCAATTGACTCCAAGGTCTCACCCTTCTTAACGGTGTACCTCTCTTCACTCTGACTCCACGCCGATCCCGTAAACGGCCCAATAGACAGAAGACCCAGAACAGCCACAACAACACAAAAGATCAGAGTCCCTCTCAGTTTTCTCATCTCTATCCCCCACCACTGCTTTCCATCTCGTCCAGCTGTTCCTTGGCTTTTAGAGCCGCATTTGTGAAGGTGTACTTGTTGGTTATCGTGGTGAAGAGCTCTTTAGCCTTGGCAATGTTACCCTTTTTCAGTTCAACCTCTCCCATGATGTACATGGCATCAGGCACCTTGTTGCCCTCTGGATAGGTCTTCACCAACCTCTCAGCCTCCTGCTCCGCCTCGTCGTATCTCTTCTGGTTGTAGAGAATGTAGGCACGCCAGCAGATGGCGTTATCTGCCAAAGGATGCTGGGGATACTTCTCTACAAAGGCGTTAAACATCTTCTTGGCAATCTCAAGCCTTCCCGCCACCATCTCTCGGTACGCCTTGTCGTAAAGCTCCCGGGGATTGCTCTCTGCATTCAAAGACTCTTCCAATGCCTTACCCCTTACTGAAGCCAGAGCCTGAGGAGAGCTTTTCTCGTTGGCCAGAATAGAGATGGCATCCTCTAATCTCTGGATCTTCTTGTCCATAAGCTCCATCTGGCCCCTAAGCTCGTCAAGGAGCACCCGGGTATCGGTCATCTGCTCTTTAAGAAGAGCAACCTCCTTCTTCAGGTCGCCCTCTGTTCTGTAGGCCTTAGGCGGCGTATTTGACGAACCGGTATTCACCTGAGAGGGTGGAACACAGGCGCTCAGGAGAAAGAGCAGAGGCAAAACCAACCACCACATCCTCATGGTAACCTCACCTCTTGAAATAGCTCTTCGCGCAGCTCCATAACCTTCTGGGGTATCTCCTCAACCTTCACAATCACGGGATCCTTCTCTCTTCTCAACTTCACCTCTGCCTCTCCCTTGGCCATACCCCGTTCTCCTAAGGTGACCCTTATGGGAATACCAGTTAAATCGGCATCGTTAAACTTAACACCAGCCCTCTCGTCACGATCGTCAAATATCACCTCTACACCTTTATCTTCAAGGGCTTTCTCAAGCTGTTCCCCAGCCTTAAGTATGCTCTCTTTGCGAACGTTGGTTGCCACGATGGACACCTCAAAGGGAGCGATGGAAATGGGCCAGATTATCCCTTTGTCATCGTGATGCTGCTCTATTGCAGCGGCAATGGTTCTGGTAACCCCTATGCCGTAACAACCCATAATGAAGAACTGCTCTTTGCCGTCTTTGTCTAAGAAGGTGGCATTCATGGCTTTGCTGTACTTGGTACCCAACTTGAAGATGTGCCCCACCTCTATTCCCCTTGCTATGCGCATGGGCTCACCGCAGTGGGGACACAGATCTCCCTCTTCCACCAGAAGCAGGTCCGCGTACTGGTGAGGAGAGAAGTCCCTTTCTACCTCCACGTGGATCGTGTGGTAGTCCTCCCTATTGGCCCCAACCACCATATCCTTGGCACCCTTCAGAGAGTGATCGGCAATGAGGGTGACAGGTCTCTTCAGCCCTATGGGCCCTGCAAAGCCAACGGGAGCCCCTGTGATCTCCTCCACCTCGTAGGGAGAGGCCATCTCCATTTCAGAGGCACCTGCCGCTTTCATAGCCTTCAGCTCGTTCAATTCTCTATGTCCCGGCACCATAAAGGCCACGTACCTTTCGCCATCAATGCGGTAGATGAGGGTCTTTACCAACCTTTGTGGCTCTACCCCAAGAAAGGCGCTCACATCTTCTATGCTGCCCACTTGGGGAGTGTGCACCTCTTCAGCCGCAGGGGTCACCTGAGGGCAATCAATGGTAATCCTTTTGAACTCGGCCTTCTCCGTATTGGCTGCATACTTACAGCTCTCGCAGATGGCCATACCGTCCTCCCCTGCCTCTGCCCACACCATGAACTCGTGGGAGACATCTCCCCCTATGGCCCCTGTGTCTGCCTCAACAGGGGTGAAGGTGAGGCCGCACCTTGTGAAGATGTTTGTGTAGGCCTGGTACATCTTCTGATAGCTCTCATCCAGACTCTCCCACGAAGCATCAAAGCTGTAAGCGTCTTTCATAATGAACTCTCTGGCCCTCATCACCCCGAAACGGGGCCTAACCTCGTCCCTGAACTTAGTCTGGATCTGGTAAAGGTTCACGGGAAGCTGTTTGTAAGAACGCAGCTCGTTTCTCACCAGGTCGGTTATCACCTCCTCGTGGGTGGGCCCCAGGCAGAAGTCCCTATCGTGGCGGTCTTTAAACCTCAAAAGCTCTTTACCAAAGACCGACCACCTTCCTGTCTCCTGCCACAGCTCTGCAGGCTGAACCACAGGCATAAAGACCTCTAAGGCCCCCTGGCGGTTCATCTCTTCCCTGATGATGCTCTCAACCTTGAGCTTCACCCTGTTGCCTAAGGGTAGAAGGGTGTAGAGACCTGCAGCCAGCCTTCTCATGATTCCAGCCCTCAGCATGTACTGATGGCTGATAATCTCTGCCTCAGAGGGCTTCTCACGAAGGGTTGGAAGATAGTATCTGCTCATTCTCATAAGAGGTCACTCCCCCTACTCAAGAAAGTCCTCGTCAAACCTATCCTCTATGTCGGTTGTAACGTAAAAGGCCTCAACTGCCCTATCCAACAGCTCTCCCAAGCGGTTCAGAAGCTCCACGCGGCCCTCAATCTCCTCAAGGCTATCAGGTATCCCCTCCCGCATTATGAGCTTGCACGCAGAGACCACGTGCATCAGCGATATCTCGCTGTACATGGCCGCAGTGTCGCTTAGTAGCTGATCCTTCACCTTCACATCCTCCTTTTAAAGAGTCTATCCAACAACCCTTTGGTGAGTCTTACCACAATAGGCCTTCCATGTGGACAGGTTAGCTCCTCACCTCCTGCTTGCAACCACTTAGCCATGGCTTCAACCTCCATGGGCCCCGTTGGCTCCCCTGCCTTAACCGCCTCCCTGCAGGCCCACCGTGCAAGCACCTCCCTCTTGCTGCTCTCGCCTTTCAGGGCCAATGCCCTCTTAAACGCCTCGGCTATGCGGTTCTTTGCCCAAGAGGGCACCGCATTGAAGCTCACCTTATCACCTGCGATCTCAAAACTGAACCCCAAAGATTCAATAAGTTCTCTCTGGGTCTCGGCAGCGTCAAGCTCCTGCGGCGTCAAGGAGAGCTGGACCGGAACGAGAAGAGGAATTGAAGGATACTCGCCTTTTACGATCTCATCGTAAAGCATCCTCTCGTGGCATGCGTGCTTATCCACCACCATCAGGGCACCGCCCTCCGCCTCAAAAAGGAGGTAAACACCCTCTATCTCTCCAAGATACCTCCACCCCTCATCTGTGGAGGTATCCAGAACTCTGTCATACCCCAACCTTCCATAAGAGGGTCTTTTCGCCTTTGTAAGGTTAAACCCTGAGAAAGACTTGGCTCCTTCAGCACTCCGTTCACTGGTCCAGTAGATAGACCTTCCATTTGAGACGGACAAGGATGTCGCCTCTTCCTCAAGCCCTACAGAACCCTTCTCAAACACCCTATCCAGGGCGTTGAGAACAGCTGTAAACACAAGCTGCCCGTTTCTGAATCTCACCTCTCTCTTGGCAGGATGCACATTAACATCCACCTGTGAAGGGGGAAGGGTTATGACCAGAAGAAGGCCTGGGTACTCCCCCTTGGGAATGATCCCATCCATGGCCTCTCTCACCGCCGCTGAGATGAGACTATCCTGAACCGGGTGGCCATTAACCGAAAATATCATTCTGGATCGGTTCTTAAAACTGAGAGGAGGGAAGGTTACAAACCCCTCTATATCAATTCCCGGAGCCTTGAACTCTATGGACGCCAAACTATTCTCTGGCACCTCCCAGTGCGAAACCACCCTATCTTTCCACTGACTGGGAGGATAAGAGAAGATCTCCCTCTCGTCGCTGATCAATGAGACCCCAAGCTGAGGATTGGTGAGAAGGTACCACTCAACCACCTTCACCACGTGGTTTAATTCGGTGTTGTTGCTTCTTAAGAACCGTCGCCTCGCAGGCAGGTTGTAGAACAGATCCCTCACCTCAACAGTGGTACCCCGCTGTCTCGGAGCCTCAGACACCTCTACCTCTCCATCCTCCACCCATATTCTGGTTCCCGTAGAGTCCTTCTCCCTTCTGGTGAGAAGAGAGAACCTGGATACAGAAGAGATGGCGAACAAGGCCTCTCCCCTGAACCCCAAGGTGGAGAGGCGATCCAAGTCTTCAATGGACGATATCTTGCTTGTGGTGTGCTGCTGAAGGGCCAAGATAGCATCCTCACGACCCATGCCACAGCCGTCGTCTGCAACTCTGATCAAACCCTTGCCCCCAGCCTCCACCGCAATATCCACAGCTGTAGAGCCTGCGTCTAAGGCGTTCTCTACCAACTCTTTCACCACAGAGGCTGGACGCTCTACAACTTCTCCCGCGGCAATACGGGCTGCAACGTCCTCTGGCAAAGGCTTTATACGGCTCTCAATCATTACTTCTCCTTAGAGATCTCCTCCACTTGTATCCTCAGAAAGAGAGAGCACTCTGAACAATCCCTCTTGTTGATAGCCACGTTTAGGAATATGGGATGAGGGAAGGGTTCATCCTCACGCTGCAGCATCCTCACCTTCATCACCGCTCCGCTCTCATTCTCAAGAATCAAAGGGCTATCACCTCTACTGCCTCCAATCTCCCCAGATAAAAGGAAAGGAAGCTTAAGGAACAGCTCCTTAGGAAGGAATTGCCATGCCTTGGTGTCTCCAAGGTCCTTCATTCCTTTCCGGCAAGGCGCATGGCTATTCCCATTCACCTTGGTACAACCAAGCAATGTTCCCACAGAAGAGTAAAGGGTCAGCCTGTAGTTTGAGCCGCTGGCGGCCTTTATCTCCCACATACCCCTGTGGGTTCCCTTCGGACCTTTAACCATGAAGGTTCCAAAGGCGGTGTAGGGAAACACCCCTCTTCTCTCCCCCACGGGTTTAACAAAAGATGGAGAACAGGATGCAAGAGCGAGCAGGATCAGTCCGAAGACGAAAGCCCTACAGATTCTGCTCCTTTCAAAATGAAATTCCTTTCCCACTGGTTCAGCTCCTCCTTCTCCTTCTCCATGAGCTCAAGAGCCTTCTTGTAAACCCTTTTTGCCTTCTCCCTTTCGCCGAGGCTGTTAAGAATGCTTCCCCAGTGGGCGTAAATCAAGGAGTTCTCTTCAGTGTTCTCAATGGCCTTCTCTTGAAGCTCCTTGGCCTTTTTGAGATCCCCCAGTTTGTAGTATCCCCAGGCGAGGCTGTCTAAGTAGTATCCGTTGTCAGGCTTCTTTTCCAAAGCCTTCTTCACCAAAGAGATTCCCTTTTTTACATCCATATCGTGATCAATGAGCAGATAGCCCAAATAGTTAAGCACAGATGGATCATCGGGGTTCTTCTCAACGGCCTTCTGAAGCGTCTCGGCAGCCTTTTCCCACTGTCCGTCCCTTTCGTAATACGCACCCAAATAGTAGAGGCAGTCTGCCGAAGGATCCAAACTGCAAGACACCTTTGCGGCCCCTATGGCTCTATTCCAACGTTTTTGAGAAGCATAGGCTCTGGCCAACATCAGGTAAAGCTCTGGGCAATCAGGACACTTTGCCACCCCGCGTTTTAGAACATCTATGGCTAAATCCTCTTTTTTAAGCCCAGAAAGGATCCCCGCTGCCTCCCCATACGCCTTCTCAAGCTTCTCCTTTGGCAAAGATCCAAGGCTCTTCTCCACCTTCCTTCCTTGGCTATCATCCCCCAATTTGTAAAGCAGAACGGACTTCAGGACTTTTAGCGTACTTTCTCTATCATTCTCCTGCTGAAACAGGGCATCTATAAATTTTACGGCATCTCGGTAACGGTTCTCCTTTATGAGGTCTGCCAGAAGCCTTATCCCTATCTGGATGTGTGAATAATGGGCGCCGTACAGCTGATAGTAGTACTTAAGGGCCTTTGCGTACTCTCCCTGTTTGAAACAGAGCTCTCCCAGCATGCCTATGACATCCACCGAGTGGGGAGAGCGATCAAGCAGCTCTTCAAGCACTTTGATGGCCTTGGCGTCCTGGTTGTTCAGGGTGTAGAGGGTGGCCAATATCCGGTAGATGTTGAGGTTGTCCGGATCCTTCTCAAGAGATCTCTTGGCGTACTTAATGGCCTTTTTGTACTCTTTAAGGGCCCCGTATATCTTCGCTTTGTAGAATAGGGTTTCGGCATTCTCCCCTAATGCCTTCTCCCACTTCTTCACGATCCTTTTAGCAGCCTCGTAATCACCGTTTGAAAGGGCAATGTTG
>JALWSI010000202.1 GCA_027080315.1 bacterium
TAGATCTTCACATCAGCCAGGATGACACACAGGAGATGCTCAAAAAAGGCTATGTTGAGGCCATAGTTGAGGGTTTAATTTATCCACCGTTTTGGTCCAAGTGTGGTCCCTTCAAGAGCCTGGTTGCAGCAGCCAAGACCGACTATGCCGGAAGCTGCGCGTGGGATGCTGATACTAACGCTCAGAAGGGCCCTTGGTGGAATATGAGCTCTTATAGCCAGAAGTTGGACAATGTGGGTAAGGTGGGTTTTAGTGACTATTTCAGTACCTGTTATATCTCGGATACGGCACCAGATCGTACCGATATTTGCAATGGTACTCTGATCTTTGGTAACGAGTACTTCATTGATTTCTCCAATCTTTCTGGCTACGGGGTGAATGCCGCCACTATCGTTGGTTTTAGAGTTGAGTATACTACTGATGCTTACCCGCACTCTCACATTGATGGTAATTTTAAGATGATTGGTATTACCAACGATGAGGCTAATGGTCTGATACTCCACCCAGACTACTACAGCAGCAACACCGATAACGATAATCCCTTCTTCCGTCCTGACTGGGCAACCACTTTTGGTCCCACATTAGCCTTTGGAGATGATAGTCCCTCAACCCCAAAAATTTACGGCAGCATCGACGAGATCGAGCAGAGCTTCTGGACAAACCTTATGAACGACACGGGCCGTTACTCTGGCCACTATCTCTCTGACCTCAGCACCACCTACACCTATGTGCTCCTCAACTTCTTCACCAAACACTACCACTACTTTGTGAAGCTGCTTTACGATCCCGACAACCCTCCTACCTACACTCACGGTTACAAGAGCCCTACCACCGGCAAGTATGTGACTGTGAACCGCAAGGTTGACACCGACTACGACTTCAACCTGCCAGCCATTGCTCCCTGCAACACCGATTACTGGAATGTGAAGTTCAGGTTCTCTGCCTATGATATTTCTGAGAACGTGCCTCCGGGTCAGGTGTCTCCGGGGACATTGGTTAGCTTCAATCAGGAGGCTGAGCTGTTAGAGGTTGGTCCTGGTGCAGACAAGCTGGACACTGGCAGTTTTGTGAACGGCTGGTTCAAGCTGGGTGGTTTTGTGCTGGATGTGGACGATGCAAGGGCAGACTTTGTTGGTCAGGTAAAGAGTGGTCTTTCAAGCATCTCAGAGCTTTATAGCACTTGGGGTAAGGGTTATACCTACCGCTACATTCCGGCCATTGGCTACTTCTACGTGGATGTTCCCGGCTACGGACAGTGGAAGTGGAATCTCACCATTTTGAACAGCCCCAAGGGGCCCTCGGCACAGCCGTAATCTGAAAGGCGATTTGCGGGGCGGCTCAAAGGCCGCCCCTTGTGAAGGAAGAAAAAAGGTTTAGAAGGAGGAAAGAGTATGAGCAGATGGTTCAAGAGGTTGGCCGTACCTGTGCTGGCGGTGCTGATGGTTGGAATGTTCATCAGCTCTGCTCAGGCGGTAAGGTCCATAGAGCCCACCGGGGAGACCCCGGGAGATGTGGTGATCTATCCCTACTACGATGTGAGTTACGCCACCAGCCTCAACTACTTCTACCTGGTGAACACCACAAAGTTTTATGTGCAGGCACACATAAGATTCAGGACGGCAGAGTGTTCCATAGAGGTTCTGGACTTTGATGTGATTTTAACCCCCTACGATGTGTTCACCTTCTGGGTGTTGCCCCAGGTGACCGATGCAGACGGAATCACGGGCCCCGGATTCTACAGTGCCGATGCCCACACCTTGGCAGTTAGCGGGTTGATTCCTGCTAAGTACTTTGACAGCAATGGGTATGTTACCATAGCCTTCAACACCCGCAGGCTGCTTGATCTGCACATAGCTGCTGACGATGCGGCGGATATGCTGCCCAAGGGCTATGTTGAGGTGATAGCGGAGGGGTTGATTCAGAGTGATTTTTGGTCCAACTGTGGTCCCTTCAAGAGCCTTGTTGCTGCAGCCACCACCGACATCAAGGAGAGTTGCACCTGGGATACAAACAATTCCAAGGGTGATTTCAGTAATGTTGACTCTATCTTTGGCAACCATGGGGTTGATCATGTGGGTAAGACCACCAATGGTACCAATGTGCGCATAGACAACGGCGAGCTGTTGTACGGCACCGAGTACTTTGTGGACTTTGCCAGTGCCTCTGGTTATGGAGTGAATGCTGCCACCATCACCGCCTTCAGGACGTCGTCAAACGGTACACATGTGACTTTGGATAAGGATTATATAAAAGCCCAGCATATAGACGATAACTATGCTGCACCTGGCTGGCCTGCCAATCTGGTCAGCGGTTACAATGGTTTGATACTGCATGCCGACTATGTGGGCAGCGACATGATCAACAAGAACCCCTTCTTCCGTCCCGATTGGGCCACCACCTTTGGTCCCACCCTTGCCTTTGGCGACGACATGGATGCCTGGAGTGTGGGTTACCAGCTGGTGTACGGCAGTGTGGATGACCTTGAGGAGAACTGGTACGCCAACATGATGAACGAGAATAGCCGTTACACTGCGCCCTACTTCAGCACCAATCATGCTGATAGCCTTATTACCTACCTCATGCTCAACTTCTTCACCAAGCACTACCACTACTTCACCAAGCTGCTCTACGATCCTGAGAGACCGCCATACTACACCCACGGCACCTCCTCTTCGGCTTTGGACAGGCTGGTTGACAATGTTTACAATTTCAACCTGCCAGCCGTAGCTCCCTGCGGCGGTAGCTTCTGGAATGTGAAGTTCAAGTGGACTGCAAGGGACACCGACGAGCACACGGTACCTGGAACCGCATCACCTGGCAAGCTGCTTTCCATCACCCACGAGGCCATGTTTGAGGCTGTGGGCCCCGGTGCAGACCTGCTCAACACCGGTACTTTCCAAGAGGGGTACTACCTTGTGGGCGACTTTGAGCTGGATCACGACGACGCCAGGGCAGAGACCTCTGGTGGTGGTGGGCGCTTCCTGCCCATCAACTGCGGCAACACCACTGCATGCAACTCTACAGCATGGAATAAAGGTTACTATCAGTACACCAATGCCACAGAGATCTACGATGTGGAGGCCAATACGGCAGACACCCTCAACTTTGTGCCCGCCATAGGCTTTGATGTGATCAGGGTGAGTGGAGTTGGCGACTACGAGTACGATCTTACAATCTACAACTCACCTTGGGCCACTGTTGCCTTCAATCCTGCCAACAATCTCACCAACGCCAGGCAGGAGGGCAACGGCACGGCGCCTGCTGCTCCGTAAGCTCATAGGCTAAAAACTCATAGGGCGGGGAGAAATCCCCGCCTTTTTATTTTTTGCGCCGGAGATGGTGTTGCAACTTCGAGACTGGTGCTATTTCCGGTTATGGTGGAGAGAAGATGGC
>JALWSI010000203.1 GCA_027080315.1 bacterium
CTATAGTTGCACAAAGCTGAAAACACCTGGCTGCTATTCACATAATAGCCGTAATTATGATATGAATGATTATGCGCAATAGATACGCTTGAAATAAACAGCAATACTACGAACACCGCCAAATAAATTAGTGTTTTAGACTTCATTCTATCACCTCCTTAAAGAATAGTTTCTTATTCTTAGAATACTAAGTCTTAGAACACAAAGTTACCCTGCCAGAAAGGTCTTCATTTAACTCTTTACTCACCTGTTTCCAGCTAACATCAAACAGCCTGTTTATCTCTACCTCCATCTCATCAAAGCTCGTTATCTCTTTGGTTGCCACTATCTTCAGGGTGTTTCTCAAGCCACTAACCTTGTCTCTCAGGTTCACCATGAAGATCTCTTCGGTTATCTTGTAATCTTTCAGCAGAAAGCGAAACCCGTCGTAGGTCTCCTCGGTTGCTCCGTGGTCCATGAAGATGTCTCCATCCCACTGGGTGAGAGGCAGCACCTTGGCAAGCTCGTCAGACTCCACCTCGTAAACCATTCCAACTGCCATTACCTCAATGGCGGCAGGGGCATGGTTCAAGAAATAGAATCTGGTCTCCACTTCGGTGGCGAGAAAGTGGGTGACAAAATCCTCGGGCAGGTAAAAGACTGTAACCTTATCCACCCAGCCAACCCCCATATAGGCCTCTGCCACCTCTATGCAGTACCTGTTCTCTTCCTTCACCCGCCTCTCTATGAGAGAGATCAACTCCTTCACCCTTTTGGGATCAGACTTGCCCATTATCTCCCCCCTCATTGGCAAGCACCCAGCGCGCCTCTATTCTAACCAGGTCCCTGTGTTCGGAATTGCCCACGTACCTCAACATAAGCTCAGAGTAGAAAAGGGCCGTAACAAGCCTTCCCCTCTCACGGTGCTGTTTCTCGTTGGCCTTGTCGGCTCGGGGTAAGATCCACCCAAAGAGGTTCACCCAGTCCATATTGAGCACCACACCGTAAACCCTATCCCCAACTCCCAGAGCAAAAAGGGGCCACCTAAATCCGCCTCTCCACAGACTCTCTCTGGCCTCCTCAAACCGGTTCATAAACTCCCTTCTATCCATGCCCAGTTTAGAGAATACCTTATCCTCCCGTATCTTCCACTCTTCCAAGGCCTGGTTCATCAAGGGCCTGAGCTCCTCAGGCATGGGCTCAACAATGAAGCTCTCTTGGAGGTAGGCAAGCTCGTCCTCCTGCCACCTATTCAGGGTCTCTTTGCTGTCAGCAGCCCTCTGGAAGACACAGGCGTGCCACAACTCCCCTTCAAACTTCACTATTGCAGACCTGCGGCGCATCATACCCTCTCTACTTAGCCGTTAACCATCACCATGGCCGGCTGATAGACCGACACCCCGGTCACTATGCACTGTCCCGTGTCAAAGAGGGGCAGATCTCCCAGCATATCCTCAGAGGCCGCCTCAACGGTGTTCTTTATTGCATCTATGTCTCCACTGTTGATGAGCCTGAAGATGACGCTGCTGTTGCACTGGGCTATCACGTCTTTGGCTATGTAGGCGGGTCTCTGGGTTACCACCATCAATCCCACATTGAACTTGCGCCCTTCAGAGGCGATTCTCTTGATTATCTCCTTGCTGTGGGCACCCTTTTTCTCCGGCGCGTAGTTGTGGGCCTCTTCAACCACCAGAAGGGTCTTGAAGTCGCCACCACTAACCTTGGCCCTGTTGAACACCGCTCTCAAGAAGGCCCCAACGGTGTACTGACGCTCTTCGTCAGAGTCCAGGTCTCTCACCGAGAGCACATAGAGCCCAGGAGGCTCAATCTTTTCAACCACATCCCTGAACTCAAAGCCAACTCGCCCTTCTTCAAAGGCCTTCTTGACTCTCTCAAACTTCTTGGGATCAAAGTCCAGCTTGGGCTTGTTTTTGTAGGCAGAGCAGATCTCTGCCAATATCTCCTCTTTGGCTCGCTCTTTGAGCAAGTCGTAGGTGTCGCCCCGGCTATTTAAATCGTCAAAAACCTCCTTTTCAATCTCTGCGGTCCTAGTATTATTCCTTCTATCTAATCCTTCCGAGTTCAACTTCAGAGTCACAATGGACTTTAATGGTTCCCTATTGAACATTAGCATGTCCAAACCATCTGCCCCTAAAAGCCCCTCAGTCACCGCAACGAGATCCTCCACGATCTTCTTCTCCTTCTCGTCCACATCCTTCTCCTTGGTGGCCTCCTCCACCACAGAGAGAAAGAGCTTTATCTTTTCATCTTCCGTCTTCTCTTTGTTGGACTCTCTGTAAGCATCTTTCAGAATGTTGAGCTCTTCAGAGGAGAAGGAGAGACCAAAGATCCCCTTAAAGTCTATCTCTCCTCCTTCATGGGGCTCTTCTAAGATCTTCTTTGAAACTATGCTCTTTATGTCTCTGGCATTTATGTATATGGCCTTCTCTTTCAAAAACTCAGGAAAGTCCTCGTTGTTCTTTGAGTACTCGTCGTGGGTGTCTATCACCACAATCCTGCCCTTCTCCCTCTCCACAAGCCAGTGGTAGAAGCCCTTTAGAAACCTCTTTGTGAAAAAGGACTTGCCGCTTCCCGTGGTGCCGAAGACAGAGAGGTGCTTGGTAAGAATCTCGTCGTACTTCAACCCCACCTCCACATCCGAGTTAGAGACCAAGGTGGCAAAGGGCATACTCTCTTCAGGACAGTAGAGGGGACTTAGCAGCTCTTTTGGGGCACACCTAACAACCGCGGCACCGGGAATAGGAATACGGTTGAACCTTAAACCGCCATCTTCTGTGATCTCCTTCAGTATCTCTATCCTGCCGCTTCTCAGATGAGGATAGGGCAGCTCACTATTGAGGGTCACGATCTTTAAGGCCCGGGCTCGGGTCTCTTTTGTGGTGAGGGCCTCAATAAACTGCTTGAACTGTTCACTCTCGTAGCCTTCGGCGCCGCTCAGTTCACTAACAAAGGCCGTGTGATGGGCATAGGGAACCACCACAGAACCAAGCCACCGCCTTTTGCGGCCATCGTAGTCCTCTGCCTCTATCTCAACAAAGCTGCCCTTCTCTATCTCTTTGGTGCCTATGTAGCCCACGCTTCTGTTGGTGCCGTCGCTCAGGGTGAGACCAAGCACATCGTCTGCCACGGTGAAGGCGCGGCTCCAGAGATCCTCAAATATGCCGGCAAGCTCCTCCACCTTCTGGGCATCCTCTATGCAGATCCCCACCTCGTCGTTGGTGCCTGCTCTATCAGCGTCTCCGTAACCTCCGCCGGTGAGGTTAAAGGAGCCCACGGTGGCAAAAAAGCTATCAACCACGTTTATCTTGGCGTGAAGGTTGGGCAGGTAACGCACCTCTGCACCAA
>JALWSI010000204.1 GCA_027080315.1 bacterium
CAACAATGCCGGCACTCTTCCCCAGCAGGATCAACTCGCTTCTTGAGTCTCCCAAGGGCTTGAGAAGCACTGGGTTCATCTCAACCCTCGGCTCCACCCCTGCAGCCTGTGCCTGAACCACCTGGGCCCAGGCCATCTCTCCCCCGTGCACCGCGCAGGCGTTAAGGGACATGTTCTGGGCCTTGAAGGGAGCAACTCTCACCCCCCGCCTCGCAAGAAACCTGCAGATGGCCGCCACAAGGGTGCTCTTTCCCGCCCCCGAGGTGGTCCCAAGAACCAGAATAACCCTGCCCGTCATCCTCTTTTGAAGAGCAGCTGCGCCAGGTAGCCTTCAGGGTTCTCTGGCAATCCCCCAACGATCTCCTCCCCCTCCATGCAGCAGCGCCTCAGGTAGAAGAGCCTTGAGAAGCCAAGTTCCCTCATCCTCTCGGCAATCCCCGCAATCTCACTGCCGTCTCTGGGAATCTTCATGAAGAGCACCGCCGAGAAGCCACCAAGGGCCTCCCAGGGCACCTCCTCAAGGTGGGAGGCGGAGAGAACAGCCATGGTCTCGTCCCCCAGAACCAGGGGCTCGCCGGTCTTTGCGGAGCATGCGGAGAAGGAGGTGACCCCCGGTACCACCTCAACCTCAATCCCTTCAAGATAGGGCTTCAGATGGAAGAAGGTTGAATAGACCTGGGGACAGCCCAAGGTGACAAAGACTCCCCAGGGAGCGGGATGGGAGAGTATGGTCTTGGCCCCTTTCTGCCATGCGGCCTTCAGCACGGTCTCATCTTTCACCATGGGAAAGACCACCTCAACCAGCTCTGCTGTGGATGGGATATGCTCTCTCACAATCTCCAGGGCCACCCCCTTCTCTCCTGAAGCCTTCACGGGAAAGAAGACCACAGGGGCCTTCTGCAGCATCTCACGGGTCTTCAGGGTGATGAGCTGTGGATCCCCTGGGCCAACCCCAACAACCACAAGGCGCTTCACAACCTCTCCTCCAGCATGGCAACAAAGTCTCTCACATCCATATCCTCCCTTATTCCAAACCGAGTCAAGGCAAAGTCATAACGCACTGGATCCTCTGGGCAGATGGCAGCAAAGCCCCTGGTGATCTCTTTGGCGGTCACGAGGTCTCCGCTGCTTCTTTCGGTGAAGCCCAGAATTCTACCAATGCGGTGCATGTGCACATCCAAGGGCACCAGCAGGGCATTCAAAGGCACTCCCTGCCATCCTCCGGGATCCACAGGGTCTTCCCTCACCATCCATCTGAAGAAGAGGAAAAGCCGCTTACAGGCGCTTCTTCTACGGGGATGGGGCAAGAGGCTGTTCTTTGAGCCGCTGGGCAATAGAAGATCCACTAAGTGGAATGCAGCCTCCACAATGTCGCCCCCTTTTTTAAACCCCTCCTCCACCACCGCCCCAAGGCAGCCGTACTCACCAACAACCCTCTTTGCCCCAACCAGAAGCTCCCTCATCTCCCGGGCGGTGGTGAACCGGTGCTTGAATTCCCTGCAAAGGGCCTCAATCTCATCCTCTGAGGCCTCGTTCAGAAAGGAGCGAGGAGACTCCCCCATGGGGCCAAGAATGGACTCCACGCTCTTCAGTATCTGCTGCACCCTGCCGTAGGCCAAAGAGGATGCCACCAGGCCGGCGATCTCTCTGTCCAAGGGATCCCCGTAGGGGTAGAGAAAGAGCACCGGGTCGGGATCGGCAAGATCCCTTCTGGTGTACCGGTGGTACACAGCCTCAAGCAACTCCCTCAAAACACCCTCGTCAATCATCCCCTTTGGGGTAGCACATCCCCTTGTGCAGAAGAAGGGGAAAGTGTGAGAATGCCCCCATGAGAGAAAAGGTGGCAACCATACCAACAGACGCAGAGGGCATCTTTATGGAGAGACCCAACCGTTTTCTGGGTCTGGTGAGGCTTGAGGGAGAAGAGCAACCCGTTGGGGTCCACGTGCACGACCCCGGCAGGCTCCGGGAGATCCTCTTTCCCGGCAACAGGGTGCTCTTGCGAAGGGCCTCGTCCAAAAAACGGAAGACGAAGTGGGACCTTATTGCGGGGTATTGTGAGGGCCACTGGGTTCTGGTGCACTCGGGCTACCACCGCCAAATAGCGGAAACGATGCTAAGGGATGAAAGGCTGAGCCCTCTGGGGAGGGTTGAGGGGCTGCAGGCGGAGGTGACCTACCAAAGCAGCAGGCTTGACTTTGTGGCAGAGACCCCAAAGGGTCCTGTGTGGATTGAGACCAAGGGCTGCACCCTCTGCGAAAGGGGAGTGGCCCTTTTCCCTGACGCCCCCACCACAAGGGGGAAAAGGCACATAAATCACCTGAGGGAGATTCGCCTTTCTGGTGAAAGGGCCGCTGTGGTGGTTTTAGTCTTTCGCCCCGACTCAACGCGGTTTGAGCCCAACGCCAAAACCGATCCTGCCTTTGCAGAGGCCTTCTGGAGTGCCGTTGATGCAGGGGTTGAGGTCTATCCCCTGCTTATGGAGTTTGAGCCCCCAGAGCTCTTTTACAGGGGCGTGATTCCCTTGGGAGAGAAGACATGAACGTTACCCTTTGCAGAGACCGGGAGAGGGAGGAGATACTGCAGGAGATTGAGCGCCGATTTGGCATCCCTCCTCAGGCCTTTGAGGATAAGCTGCTCGTAATACGGGGCAAGAAGGAGGTGTGGGTTGCCTCTGAGCAGTGCGTGGAGGTGGAGCTTGACCAGTTCCTTCGCACAGGGATCCCTCTTCTGCGCTGGACCAAGCAGGGGTTCAGGTTGACCAGCTCAGCGGTACGGGCCTTCGGGCACTTAGCCACAAGAGGGGTGGTGGAGATTCCTCCTGAGAATCGGGAGCTGGCAGAGAGATTCTCAAGGGGAGAGGATATTCCTTTGAGACTTCTAAGGTTTCATAAGGAGAATCTGCCTCAAAAGGGCCAGGTGATTGTGAGATGGAGGGGTCACCCCCTTGGCTCTGGCCTTCTGCAGGAGGATAGGGTAAAGAACCAGGTTCCTGTGAAGATGAGGGTGAGAGGGAGGATATGAAGCCAATAACCGAGCTTTTGGGCAAAGAGGTGCTCTGCTTGGATGGGGCCATGGGCACCATGATTCAGGCCAGAGGCATCACCTTTGAGAGCGCCCCCGAGAACCTCAACGTTACACATCCAGAGGTGATCAGAGAGATCCACTCAGCCTATGTGGCTGCAGGGGCCCAGATTATTGAGACCAACAGCTTCGGAGGCAACAGGCTCAAACTGGGGCTCTACGGCCTTGAGAAGGAGGTTCATCGCCTCAACCACCAGGCAGCCCGCCTTGCAAGGGAGGCTGCAGGGGATAAGGCCTGGGTGGCGGGCCCCATGGG
>JALWSI010000205.1 GCA_027080315.1 bacterium
CAGTAGTCTATTGTGGGCTCAAAACAGGCCGGGGTCTTCTTGGTGATGTCGTTGGGAATCTCGTCCAAGGTGTAACCCACCGCCAGCTTAGCGGCGATCTTGGCAATGGGAAATCCCGTGGCTTTGGAGGCCAAAGCCGAAGAGCGGGAGACCCTTGGATTCATCTCAATCACAACCATCTCCCCGTTCTCGGGGTTGATGGCAAACTGGATGTTAGAGCCCCCTGTCTCCACCCCGATCTCCCGGATGATGGCCAAAGAGGCGTCTCTCATGAGCTGGTACTCCTTGTCGGTGAGGGTCTGGGCAGGGGCCACGGTGATGGAGTCTCCTGTGTGGATGCCCATTGGATCAAGGTTCTCAATGGAGCAGATGATCACCACGTTGTCCTTCAGGTCCCGCATCACCTCAAGCTCAAACTCCTTCCATCCCTTAACCGAGCGCTCAATGAGGATCTCGTTGGAGGGAGAGGCTGAGAGGCCCCACTCCACGCACCTCTCAAACTCCTCGCTGTTGTAGGCCATGCCCCCACCTGTGCCTCCCAGAGTGAAGGAGGGGCGTATGATCACAGGGAATCCGATCTCTTGCACTATTCTTTTGGCCTCTGCCATGGAATGGGCATAGCCGCTGGGTGGCACCTGAAGACCGATCTTGCTCATGGCTGCCTTGAACATCTCCCTGTCTTCAGCCTTCTTGATGGCGTGCAGCTTTGCCCCGATGAGCTCAACTCCGTACTTGTCCAGCACACCGCCCTCTGCAAGGGCCACGGCGGTGTTCAGAGCCGTCTGTCCCCCAAGGGTGGGAAGCAACGCCTGGGGACGCTCCTTCTCAATCACCTTTGCAACTGTGTCAGGGGTGATGGGTTCAACGTAGGTTCTGTGGGCCATTTCTGGATCGGTCATGATGGTGGCAGGATTACTGTTCACCAATACCACGGTGAAACCGTCCTCTTTCAGAACCTTGCAGGCCTGGGTGCCAGAGTAATCAAACTCGCACGCCTGGCCAATCACAATGGGTCCTGAACCTATGATCAGAATCTTCTCAATATCGGTGCGTCGGGGCATTAACCCTTCTCCTCCTCCCTCATGCTTGAAGGGAGACTCTACCAGCAGAGGGTTAGCCCTTGCAAGAATGGAAGGGTAGTGAGAAAGGATGGCCTTGGCAAAAGGGAACGATCGTTATGAGGGGCTTCAGGATATTTGGAACCACAGCAGACGAAGGCATGGAGCTATGGGGTGACAGCCTTGAAGAGCTGTTGGCCGCAGGGGTTGAGGGCTTTGTTGCCGTACTGCTGGGAGAGGATTCTATTGTGAATCCCCGAGAGAGAAGGAGGCTGGTGGTCTCTGGAGAAGGCGAGGAAGAGCTGTTGGTGGCTATGGTGAACGAGCTTATCTTCTTCTTTGACGCCCACAAATGGATTCCAAGCAGGGCAGAGGAGGTCCTATTGTCAGGGAAAGAGCTAAAGATGGTGGTGGTGGGAGAGGGGTATGATCCAGACCGCCATCCCCCTGCCACGGGAGTGAAAGGGGCCACCTATCACCTTGCAGAGGTGTGGAGAGAGCATCGCCTATGGAAGGCTCGGCTCATCCTTGACCTGTAACCTCTTCAGAATTCCCCGTTGACAAGGCGGAACTGACACCCTAAAAGAGAATGTATAAAAAGCTGTTTTTTTGACCTGATCAGAAAGGGAACAGATGCCCGAAACCACGCTTCAAAACAAGACAAGAACCGCGGGGGAAGAGAGCTTCTCGTTCAGGCTTCGCATAGGCGATATCCTGATCAAACAGGGACTGGTAACGCCAGAGCAGGTTGAGGAGGCCTTAGACGTCCAGAAGAGTCTTCCCAAACGCCTGGGGGACATCCTGATAGACCTGGGAGCCATCTCCCGAGAGCAACTGGAAGAGGTTTTAAAGAACTACAACGCCACCTTGGAGGAGGTGTGGGGGGATCCATCTAGGGATATTGAGCTCTCTGACCTTGACCAAAGTCTGGCAAAGAGCTTTCCAGAGAAGCTGGCCAGGCTCTTCAAGGTGGTTCCCATCAAGAGAGAAGAGAACATCCTATACGTGGCATCTGCTGATCTTCTACCTGTCTCAAGCCTTGACTACATCCGATTTGCCACTGGCTTCACCGTCACTGTGGTGCTCACCTCTGAGGACTTTGTTGAGAGCGCCCTTGAGTATCTCTACGGCTCAAGCTCTGAGGTCCTGAAGGAGATAATAGGGGAAGAGGAGGAGCACGAGGCGGTAGAGGTTATTGAAGATGAAGATGTCATAACAGACTCTTCAGAGGCGGACCTGGCCAACCAGGCCCCGGTGATCCGCCTTGTGAACTACATCATAAGCGACGCCCTCTCCAAAGGGGCCAGCGATATCCATATGGAGCCCTACGAGAAGCGTTTCAGGGTTAGATACCGTATAGACGGGGTTCTTCACGAGCAAATAGAGGTGCCTTTCCGCCTCAGGGATGCAGTGATCGCAAGAACAAAGATCCTCTCGCACATGGACATAGTTGAGAGACGTCTCCCCCAGGACGGCAGGGCCAAAGTGAGAATAAAGGGTAGAGAGGCAGACCTTCGCGTCTCAACCATACCCACCATCTTCGGCGAAAAGGTGGTGCTTAGGATCTTGGAGAAGGCCAGCCTCACCTTTGACCTGAAACTCCTGGGCTTCAACGAAAAGCAGCTGGCCATGTTCAACGAGGCCATAGAGCGGCCTTACGGCATGGTGCTCATCACTGGACCCACCGGTTCTGGAAAAACAACCACCCTCTATTCCGCCCTATCCAAAATCAACAACCCGGACATCAACATCATGACCATTGAGGATCCAGTGGAGTACAATTTTGAGGGAATAAACCAGATCCAGACCAAAGAGGATATCGGCCTCACCTTTGCCGCGGCCCTCCGCTCCTTTCTGAGGCAGGACCCCGACGTGATTCTGGTTGGAGAGATCAGGGATCTTGAGACCGCAGATATCGCCATCAAGGCCGCTTTAACCGGACACTTGGTCTTCTCCACCCTGCACACCAATGACGCTCCTTCAACGGTGACGAGGCTTGTGGACATGGGTGTGGAGCCCTTCTTGGTCTCCTCCTCGGTTCACCTAGTTGTGGCCCAGAGGCTGGCAAGAAAGATTTGCAAGTACTGCAAAGAGGAGTACAGGGATCCTCCCCCTGAGCTTCTGGAGCGTCTGGGGATCACCATGGAGGATGGTCCCTTCTACCACGGTAGAGGGTGTAGTCGCTGCAACCACACAGGCTACAAAGGAAGAATAGCCTTTTACGAGATAATGCCCGTATCCCCTGCCATTGGTAAGCTGATTGTGCAAAAAGCCTCGGCAGACCGGGTGTTTGAACAGGCCTTGGAAGAGGGCCTGGTCACGCTGAGGCAGAGTGGTATAGAGAAGATGAAAGAAGGAATAACCAGCCCAGAGGAGGTGCTGAGAGTAACCGTTTAGGAACCGGTGAGGGAGGAAAGTATGGTTTCTTTGGAAGATCTTTTGAGAGAGATGGAGGAGAAGAACGCCACGGACCTCCACATAACCACTGGCAACCCTCCAAGGATGAGGCTGCACGGAGAACTGATGCCCATGAAAGGAATAGAGCCTCTAACCCCCTCGGATACTCAAAGATTATGCTACAGCGTCATGTCCGATCTTCAGAAGAAGATATTTGAAGAGGAGCACGAGGTGGACTTCTCCTTTGGAATACAGGGTGTTGCCAGATTCAGGGCCAACGTGTTCAAGCAGAGAGGTGCCGTTGCCGGTACCTTTAGAAGGGTTCCCTACGAGGCCCTTCCCTTAGAAAAGCTGGGGCTCCCCCCGGTGGTAAACACCTTCATCTCAAAGTCCAAAGGCCTCATACTGGTCACAGGGCCCACCGGTTCTGGAAAGAGCACCACCTTGGCAGCAATCATTGATCGCATCAACGAGAGCTACTACAAACACATCATCACTATTGAAGACCCAATAGAGTACCTGCACGCCCACAAGAAGTGCTTGGTAAACCAGAGGGAGGTGCACTCTGACACCACATCCTTCGCTAGGGCCTTGCGCTTCGTGCTCAGGCAAGACCCAGACGTGGTGCTGGTGGGAGAGATGAGAGATTTAGAAAGTATGAGCGCAGCCCTCACCTTGGCAGAGACGGGACACCTCACCTTTGCCACCTTGCACACCAACTCAGCTGTTGAGACCATAAACCGAATAATAGACGCCTTCCCCGCCCACCAACAGCCCCAGATAAGGGCCCAGCTCTCTTTCGTGATTGAGGGCATAGTCTGCCAACAACTGCTTCCAAGGGCCGACAAGAGCGGATTGGTGCTGGCCTCAGAGGTTCTCATCCCCACCCCTGCCATAAGAAACCTGATCCGCGAAGAGAAGCTTCACCAGATCTACTCTGTTATGCAGGCCGGTCAGATACACCACGGTATGCAGACCATGAACCAATCCTTGGCAAGGCTCTACGAGAAGGGACTCATTGAGTACGAGGATGCGGTGGCTGCATCTCCAAGACAGGAAGAGATCATAGGGATGTTGAGGAACATCACTCCCCAAACAAGTATGATGGGAGGTTTTGACAGGTGACGAAGCTATGGGGAGGCAGGTTCTCTGAAGAGACCGACAAGCTGGTTGAGGAGTTCACCTCCTCTATCCAGTACGATCATCTCCTTTACAAAGAGGACATTGAGGGAAGCAGGGTCCACTGCAGGATGCTCATGCGTCAGGGCATAATCTCCCAAGAAGAGGGAGAGTCCATACTCAAAGGACTTGACGAGATTGAAGGGGAGATAGAACGAGGAGAGCTGCCCTTTACCCCCGAACTGGAAGACATCCATATGCACGTGGAACACAGGCTCAAAGAGAAGGTAGGCCCAGTTGGGGGCAAACTGCACACAGCAAGAAGCAGAAACGACCAGGTGGCATTAGATTTTCGGCTCTATCTGAGAAGAGAGGGAAAAGAACTGAGAGGGCTGCTGAGAGATATACAGAAAGTGCTGCTGGAGCAAGCCGAAGCCAACGTGGATCTCATCATGCCTGGCTTCACCCACCTGCAACACGCCCAACCCGTAAGGGTGGCCTTCCACCTTCTGGCCTATGTAGAGATGTTCCAAAGGGACATAAGCCGCTTAGAGGACTGGCACAGGCGCACTGCCCTATCGCCCTTGGGCTCCTGTGCCCTTGCAGGTACCTCCTTTCCCATAGACCGCCACTTTACCAGCAGAGAACTGGGCTTTGAGGGACCAACACGAAACGCCATGGACAGCGTCTCTGACAGGGATTTTGCCATGGAGATGCTCTCAATTCTCTCAATCATTGCCATACATCTGTCCCGGATGGCAGAGGAGATTGTGCTTTGGAGCAGCACCGAGTTCTCCTTCATAACCCTACCAGACGGCTTCTGCACCGGCAGCAGCATAATGCCCCAAAAGAAGAATCCCGATGTTGCAGAGCTGGTAAGGGGCAAGACCGGCAGGGTGCTCGGGGCCATGGTGGCTCTCTTCACCACCATGAAGGGGCTTCCCTTGGCCTACAACAGGGACATGCAGGAGGATAAGGAGCCCCTTTTAGACGCCTTAGAAACGGTGAAGGGTTCTTTGAAGGTTATGACAGGGATGCTTAAGGGCACAAGGTTCAATAGAGAGGAGTTGGAGAGAAGAGCCAAAGAGGGGTTCACCACCGCCACAGACCTGGCGGACTACTTGGTGCGAAAGGGCGTTCCATTCAGAGACGCCCACGGCATTGTGGGGAGAATCGTGGCCCATTGTGTAAACCAGGGGCTGGAACTTGATCGGCTCTCCCTAAAAGAGCTCAAAGGGTTCTCTCCACTGATTGAGGAGGATGTGTTCAAGGTGCTGGGAGTGAAGGAGTCGGTGGATAGCAGGGACTCTTTCGGAGGAACCTCTAAGAGGGAGGTTGAGAGGGCTATAGCCTGGTGGAGGGAGGTGCTGGGTGAAGGATAGGGGATTTACAAGTTTTTTTGTCATTTTAAGCGTTGCTCTACCTATGGCTCTGTTATCAGGGTGCGGTCATAAGGCCCCTCCTCTGAAGCCGAAGCACAGGGTTCCTCAGCCTGCTGTTATTGAAGAGATTGCAGGAAGAGTCCACGAGGTGAAGATCTCGTTCAGGTTGCCATCCAGGTATCTAAAAGGCGCAAAGATCAAGAGGGATTTAGGATACAAGGTGGAGAGGTGCCTGGTTGGAGAGTGCAAAAAGGTGGCCAAAGGTAAGGCATCGCCGGGATCCTTGGTTGTTGTGAGAGACAGAGGTGTCTCTCAGGGGATGCTGTACCAGTACAGAGTGGAGGTATGGGGCCGACACAAGGCTCCTCCCCAGGATGAGACCTTTCACTATGGCCCTCCCCCAGAGCCGCCTGGGGAGGTGGTAGCCACGGCCAAGGAGGGTGAGGTGGTCTTAACATGGAAAACCCCTACTCCTGGCTTGGGTTTCAGAATCTACAAGGCAGAGGATGGCAAACCCTTCTCCCTCATCAACCGCCAACCCCTTTTTGAAACGAGATACTCCGATACCAATGTGGTGAATGGAGAGACCTACAGCTACAAGCTCAGATCGGTAGCAAAGGTGGAAGGCGGACTCTTAGAGAGCGAATCCTCACAGGTTGTTAAGGCGACCCCTGTGGACACCACCCCTCCCGCCATTCCCGAGAGCCTCTCTGGGGCAGTGCTCAACGGAGTGGTCCATTTGGCCTGGGCTCCCAACACCGAGCCTGACCTTGCAGGATACAGGGTGTACCGCCGGGAGGGACGAGGAAAAAAGGTTCTGCTCACTCCAACACCGCTAACAGCCCCTGTGTTCAAGGATTCAGAGGTGAAGTTGAGACACAGGTATCTCTACTATGTGACCGCTGTGGACAAGAGTGGAAACGAGAGTCCAGCAGCGGTCTTCAGAATACGAATAAAGAAGGAGGAATGAAGTGACTGAGCTCCCATTTCATTACCAAAAGGGGGAACTCTACTGCGAATCCATGCCTGTGGATTCCATTGCCGAGGACGTGGGAACCCCCTTCTACCTCTACAGCTACGGGCACTTGGTTGAGAGGGTGAAGACCCTCAAGCAGGCCTTTTCAGAGGTTAACTTTCAGACCCACTTTGCAGCCAAGGCCAACTCTAACATCTCAGTTCTGAGAATACTGGCCCTGGAAGGCTGTGGAATGGACGTTGTCTCTGCCGGAGAGATCTTCAGGTGCATAAGGGCAGGGGCGGACCCCTCTTCCATTGTCTTTGCAGGGGTGGGAAAACAAGAGTGGGAGATGAGATACGCCTTAGAGCTGGGCATTGGCTGCTTCAACATTGAGTCAGAGGCTGAGCTGGAGTTACTGGGCGCAGTTGCCAAAGATATGGGCAAGAGGGCCCCAATAGCGGTAAGGGTGAACCCAGATGTGGATCCCAAAACCCATCCCTACATCTCAACAGGGCTCAAGAAGAGCAAGTTTGGTCTTACACCTGAAAAGGCCAAGGCCCTCTACAAAAGGGCGATGGAGATGGATTCTATAGAGATCGTTGGAATACACTGCCACATAGGCTCCCAGATAACCACTGTATCGCCCTTCAGAGACGCGGTAGAGAGGGTTATTGCTCTGGTTGTGGAGCTGCGTAAAGAAGGGATCACCATCAGAGACCTGGACATGGGAGGGGGTTTAGGCATCAGATACAAACACGAGACGCCCCCCACCCCCTTTGAGCTGGCAGAGGCGGTGGTGCCCATGGTGAAGGAGATTGGGCTCAACCTTCACATGGAGCCCGGACGGTGGATAAGCGGGAACTGCGGCGCTCTGATCACAAAGGTTCTCTTTGAGAAGAGGGGAGAGACAAAGAACTTTTTGGTGGTGGATGCCGCCATGAACGACCTTGCCCGTCCCAGCCTCTACGGCGCATACCACTCAATAATGGCCTCACCCCTGCGGGAAGGAGATGGAGACGTGTGGGATGTGGTTGGTCCCATATGCGAGAGCGGAGACTTTCTGGCCCAGGAAAGAGAGCTACCCCCTGTTAAGCCAGGTGATCTCCTCGCCGTATGCTCTGCAGGGGCTTACGGATTCACCATGTCCTCAAACTACAACTCAAGATGCAGGGTTCCTGAGGTGTTGGTGAAGGGAGAGGGATATTGGCTCATCAGAGAGAGGGAAGAGTTTGAGGATCTAGTGAGGGGAGAGAGGATACCGCCTTTCCTGCTGGAAGAGGAAGAGTGATGGTTAAGGCCATACCCTTTGCAAAGCTCACGGGTAGCGGAAACGATTTCATACTTATTGACAACATGACTGAAAGCCTCTCTGTGGATGAGATCCAGAAGATTGTGCCCAAGGTCTGCTCCAGGGCACTGTCGGTGGGAGCAGACGGACTGATTGTCCTGGTGCCATCAAAAGACGCCCACTTTAGGTGGAGGTTCTTCAACTCTGATGGTTCAGAGGCAGAGATGTGTGGAAACGGTGGACGATGCGCCGCAAGGTTCGCAGTTGAAAGGGGAATAGCCCCAGAGAGGCTCACCTTTGCCACACTGGCAGGAGAGCTTGAGGCAGAGGTGAAAGAGGGAGGAGTGGTGAGGTTGCAGCTCACCCCTCCAAAGGGCTTGAAGCTCAACCAGAGGCTTAAACTGAAGAGCGAAGAGTTGGACTACTCCTTCGTGGACACAGGGGTCCCCCACGTTGTGATTTGGGTTGACGATCTTGAAAATACAGACGTTGAGGAATTGGGAAGGGAGATCCGCCTTCATCAGCAGTTCTCCCCTGCGGGAACAAACGTGAACTTCGCCACAGTGCTGGATAGAGGCTCTATTGCCATTCGCACCTACGAAAGAGGGGTAGAGGCTGAGACCTTGGCCTGCGGCACAGGATCAACGGCTGCAGCCTATATTGGGATAAAGCTCGGCATGGTTGAGCCTCCGGTACGGGTAACCACAAGAAGCGGAGAGGTTCTTCTCATCTCTCTTGAGGATGAGAAGCTATTTCTGGAGGGAGGCACCCGTTGGGTGTACGATGGGGTTATGCACACCGAGGCCTGGGAATGGTGATAGGCCCGGATCATTCTTTTGAGAGTAAAGGGGGTTTATTATGACCAGCATAGGAGGATCTATAGTTGCCATAGTCACTCCATTCACCAGCCAGGGGGCGGTGGATGAGGAGAGGCTTAGAGAGCTGGTGGAGTTCCACATCTCTTCTGGAACCCACGGGATAGTGCCCTGCGGAACCACTGGAGAGTCCGCCACCCTCTCCCACGAAGAGCACAGAGAGGTGATCCGCATTGTGGTGGATCAGGTTAAAGGTAGGGTGCCAGTGATTGCTGGGGCGGGTTCAAACTCAACTGCAGAGTCCCTATCCTTGGTGAAGTTCGCCAAAGAGGTGAAGGCCGATGCCGCTTTGGTGATCACCCCTTACTACAACAAACCCACCCAAGAGGGGCTCTTCCTTCACTACTCCTACCTGGCAAAAGAGGCCGACTTCCCCATGGTGATCTACAATGTTCCCGGTAGGACAGGGGTGGACATTCTACCCTCAACCATAGGTCGACTCTCCAAATTGCCCCAGGTGATAGGCGTTAAGGAGGCCACTGGCTCGGTGAGAAGGGCCACAGAGGTGCTTCTGGCAGTGGATAAGGAGGATTTCGCCCTGCTTTCAGGAGATGACTTCATCGTATATCCCTTCCTCTGCGTAGGGGGAAAAGGGGTGATCTCGGTGGTAGCCAACATCGTACCCCAACTGATGGCTGAACTTGTGAACTCCTTCAACGCAGGAGACCACAAAAGAGCCCGGGAGCTTCACCATAAACTCCTGCCCCTGTGCGAGGCCATGTTCTACGAAACCAACCCCATACCCGTTAAAACCGCACTGGGCATGATGGGAAGAATAGAGCCCAGCCTGAGGCTGCCACTCTGCGAGATGTCTGCCAAGAACAGAGAACGCCTCTCTGAGGTTCTAAAAGGGTTTGGGTTAATCCATCACTGAGGAGAATCATGCTTGGCATAGTGGTTGCCGGTGTAGGAGGGCGCATGGGCCAGACCATTGCCCGACTGGTGGCAGAGGCGGAAGATCTGGTGCTGCTGGGAGCCACGGAGGCGGATAGCCACCCATGGTGCGGTTCATCTCTCAAAGAGGCGGGAATCCCAGCAGACTGCTCGGTGAAGAACTCCCTTGAATCGGCTCTTGAGCTGTGTGAGGGAGAGATCCCCGTGGTGGTGATAGACTTCACCCTGCCCAAGGCCACCCTGCAAAACGCCAAAGCTGCGGTGGAGAAGAAGGTGCCTATGGTGGTGGGCACCACCGGCTTCTCAAAAGAGGAGACCCAAGAGCTAAGGGAGCTTCTTCAGAATATCCCCTCAGTATGGGCACCAAACATGAGCGTGGGAGTGAACCTGCTATTCAACTTGGTGGAACAGGTGGCCTCTATTCTGGACGATGAATACGATGTGGAGATCGTAGAGATCCACCACAGGTTCAAAAAGGATGCCCCAAGCGGCACAGCCCTTAGACTGGCAGAGAGGGTGGCCAAAGGAAGAGGAGTGAACTTAGACGAAGCTGGCGTCTTTGGCCGCAAAGGCATAACAGGAGAGAGAAAACGGGGCGAGATTGGCGTTATGGCTCTGAGAGCAGGAGACGTTGTGGGAGAGCACACTGTAACCTTTGGAGCCTTGGGAGAAAGGGTGGAGCTAACCCACAAGGCCCACAGCAGAGAGACCTTCGCCCGTGGAGCCATAAAAGCGGCTCGATGGGTGGCAGATAAGTCTCCTGGAATCTACGGAATGGATCAGGTGCTTGGACTGAAGTGACGGAGGGGCCCTTCTTTTCTGGAGAAGGGCCTTTTAACTCTAAGCCTGGGAGTGTTCCTGTCCTTCGTGGATCCATGCCATAAACAGCTTGTAGGCTATGGCCAGAACCACGGCTCCTATGAAAAGGCCTATTATCCCAGACATCACCATTCCTCCTATGGCCCCCACCAGGATCACCAGCATGGGAACATCCACACCACGACCCATGAAGAGAGGCTTTAAAAAGTTGTCGCTTATGCTCACCACTACGCACCACACAAGAAAGAGCACCGATACCGTTGTGTTGTCCTTGGTGAAGAACACCCAGACAGCTATGGGGCCTGTGACAAGAATGGTGGGAAGCTGAATAACGGCGCACACCATAACCAAAATGGCCCAAAGGCCTGAGAGGGGAACCCCAACAACAACCATCCCCAAGCCTGCAAGCAGGGATTGGATCACAGCCACACCCACGACTCCCAGCATAACCCCCCTGATGGTGGCAACAGAGACCTCACAGATCTCAGTACCCTTATCTCCAGCAAACCTGTTAACCACCCTTTTTGCCAGAGAAGCCGAGCCCTCTGGAGTAGCCAGAAAGACCCCTGCAATGAATATGGATACGAGAAAGGAGATCATAACCTTAAATCCCCCGGTAAGAAGACCAAATAGATAAACAATGGCTGTTTTTATCTGGGGCTCTAAGTGTTTCAACAGCATCCCCAGGTTGGTGGCCAGCAGAGTCCACACCTTGCTCACCTCATGGCCTATCAGAGGCCAGCTTTCAACCCTCTTTGGAGGTAGAGGAATGGAGAGATGCAGCTTTCCAACTCCCTTTATCCAGGATTGTATCACATCCATGGAGGATGTGGTGATAAGAACCAATGGCAAGAGCAGAGCAACCACCACCACGGCAGCAAGTAAGGCCACAACCAGTCTTCTTCTATCTCCAAAAAAAGCGGAGAGCCTCACCACCAAGGGATCTACTGCTATGGCTATTATTCCCCCCCAGACCACAGGCATAAGAAAGGGCTTGGTGATGTGATAAGTCCAAACCACCAGCACCCCAACAACCGCTATGCGAATAGCAGCTTCTAAGGAGTTTCTAACAAATCCCTTGGTATCTTCTTCCACTAATGGTCTCCTCTAACCCTTTTGGGAGACTGTAGCTTAGTGGAAGATGATACCTCAAGGCGAACCACAAAGAGATTTTTTAGCACTTGAAATAAAACCCTTTATCGCATAGCTTATGTGAGCAGGAGATAAGGTCTGGTTCTAAGTTGAGGCCGTGTGTCCTAATAGCTTGGATCCATACCCCAACAGAGTGGAGGTGTTTATGAAAAACCTGTTTCATATAGATAAGGGATCCCATTTTCCAGAGGCCGTAACCGCAGTGATTGAGGTGACCTGTGGAAGCAGGGCAAAGTACGAGTACGATATTGATAAAGGAATTCTTAAATTGGACAGGATTTTAAGAACATCCGCCCGATACCCTGGAAACTACGGCTTCATACCCCAGACACTTGGAAACTTCAGAAACCCTGTTGATGTCTATGTTCTTTTGAATGAGCCACTATTTCCAGGATGCGTCCTTGAGGTGAGGCCCCTGGGCCTTCTTGAGATGGCCGACGAGATGGGCACCGACAGCAAGGTTATAGCCCTCCACGTTGCAGATCCCCGCTGCGATGAGATAGAGGATATCTTTCAGGTGCGCTCCTTCGCTCTTGAAGAGATAAAGCACTTCTTTGAAACCTACAAGCCAGGCACCCAGGTTAAGGGGTGGCAAGGAAAAGAAGAGGCCCACAACTTCCTAAAAAAGGCCCACCTAAGATACTTAGACAGGTTCTCTTCAGAGCCAGGAGAGGTTTAGATCAAGCAAAAATCACTTACCAGCTCTTATACCTCTCCATAATCTCCCTCTCCGCTTCCTTGGCTGCGGCAAACTCCTCCTCGCTTACCTCCACCTCCATGCGCAGAAGCACACACCCCATTGACTTTCCGGTCTGGTCAAATCTGAGTGTTCTGGTGGCTCCCCCCTCCAAGGCGTTGTCCAGTATCACCTCTAAGCTATGAATGTTATCCATGGGATATATG
>JALWSI010000206.1 GCA_027080315.1 bacterium
AGGTATCAAAGGGATAGATCTTCACATTTGTGATCTCAATTGCCAAGAGCTATCCCAACCTCCTCAACGCCTTGGCACCTATGTCTTTACGGTACTGAACCCCCTCCCAAGAAATAAGGGAGACGGCTTCATAGGCCCTATCAATGGCCTCTTTTATACCATCCCCTAAAGCGGTGACTCCCAGCACCCTGCCCCCATTGGTGACTATCTTTCCGTCCTTCAGGGTAGTGCCTGCGTGGAATACCACCACATTCTCAAGCTTAGAGACCTCCTCCAAACCGCTAATAGGATAGCCCTTTTTGTAGGAACCAGGGTATCCCCCTGAGGCCATCACTACACACACCGAGGCCTGAGGAAGGTACTCAAGCTCCACCTGATCAAGGGTGCCATCAATGGAGGCCAGAAGCGCAGGAACCAGATCGCTCTTCATTCTGAAGAGTATGGGTTGTGCCTCTGGATCACCAAACCTCACATTGTACTCCAGCACCTTTGGCTCATTATCGGTGATCATCAGACCGGCGTAGATCACCCCCTTAAAGGGGTGTCCCATCTCCTTCATTCCCTCCACCACCGGTTTCATCACCCTCTCCATCACCTTATGGTGCACCTCAGGGGTGATCACAGGGGCAGGGGAATATGCCCCCATCCCTCCGGTGTTGGGGCCCTTGTCTCCGTCAAATATGGGCTTGTGGTCCTGAGATCCCGCCAAGGGATAGATATGTTCTCCATCGGTTATTGCAATGAAAGAGGCCTCCTCCCCTGTGAGGAACTCCTCAACAACCACCCTGTTCCCGGCATCGCCAAAGGCCCTTTCAACCATGATCTTGTCAACGGCCGCCAAGGCCTCTTCAAGGGTGTAACAGACAAGAGCGCCTTTGCCCGCTGCCAGGCCATCGGCCTTCACCACTATGGGAGCTCCCTTGGCCTTAATGTAATCCTTTGCCTTCTCAGGATCATCAAAAATCTCATACTCAGCAGTGGGAATACCGTAGCGCCTCATGAAATCCTTGGAAAAGGCCTTGCTTCCTTCCAGCTGAGCCGCCTTTTCGCTGGGGCCAAAGATGCGCAGGCCTTCAGACTCAAAGCGATCAACTATGCCTTTGCACAGGGGATCTTCAGGGCCCACCACTGTGAGGTCTATGCCCTCCTTCTTTGCAAACTGAGTCAGTGCATCAAAATCGTCGGGTGCTATTGGGACACAGGTGGCGTCCTGGGCAATTCCCGCATTCCCAGGAGCCGCATAAACCTTCTCAACAAGGGGGCTTCTCTTTATTTTCCATGCCAGTGCGTGTTCTCTGCCACCTCCTCCAACAACAAGAACCTTCATGAGTCACCTCCCAAACTCTTACTCACCTCTTCGTAAAAGGTATCAAGGGACTTCTGAAGCAGCTCAACCTTCTTGCCCCCTGCCTGGGCAAGATCTGGACGCCCTCCACCTCCTCCACCAGCCACAGAGGCCACGGCCTTGGCCAGCTTGCCTGCGTGAAGCTGGGGAGTAAGATCTTTACTAACCCCGCACACGTATTGAATGGCCCCTTCTTTCTTGGTGGCAAGAATGAGGGCGGTATTTCCCAGCTTTGATTTGAGACGGTCAACCATGTTTCTCATGATGTCAGCATCAACCCCTTCAACCTCAGCAGCCAGCACCTTCACTCCGTTCATATCCCTTGCCAAAGCGGCTAAGGAATCAACCTGCATCCTGGCAAGCCGCTCTTTTGTGCGGTTTAGCTCCTGCTCAAGACCCTTAAGATGGGAGATAAGCTGCTCAACCTTGGCTGCCTCTTCTCCCGATTTTGCCTTGGTAAACTCCCTAATCTTCTGCAGAATCTCGTTCTGCTCCCTTACGTTCTGTAAAAGAGAGGCCCTGGCCACTGCCTCTATTCTCCGCACACCAGCAGCTACTCCTCCCTCGTGAATGATCTTTAGTCCACCTATGTTGCCTGTGGCAGAAACATGGGTGCCTCCGCACAGCTCCACACTGAAATCGCCTACCTGAACCACCCTAACCTTATCCCCGTACTTCTCACCAAAGAAGGCCATGGCACCGGTCTTAAAAGCCTCGTCCAAGGTCATAATCTTGGTGGTCACAGGTATATCCTCCCAGATCTTCTGGTTAACTATCTCCTCTATCTGCAAGATCTCTCCAGGTGAGAGCCCAGAGAAATGGGTAAAGTCAAAGCGAAGGCGGTTTGGGGTAACCAAAGAACCGGCTTGTTTCACATGCTCGCCCAGCACCTCTCTCAAAGCAGCGTGAAGCAGATGGGTAGCGGTATGGTGAGACATGGTGTTCCAGCGCTTTGACTCATCCACCTTGGCCTTCACAGGCTCGCCTCTTTTTATGGTCCCCTTTAACATCTTGCCGTGGTGCAAAAAGACCCCTTTAGGACTCTTCTGGGTATCGTGAACGGCAAAGACCCCGTTCTCACCAGAGATCACCCCAGAGTCTCCTATCTGACCTCCAGACTCGCCGTAGAAGGGGGTGGCTTTCAGCACCAACACCCCTCCTTCGCCTTCAGAGAGTGCTTCCTTCTCCTCGTCTCCCTGCAAAACAGCAACAACCTCTGTATTTGCCTCTAAGCTCTCGTAACCCAGGAACTGGGTTGGACCAAATCTATCCTCAAGCTCGCGAATAGCCGGAGAGATCTCTTCCTCACCAGAACCGGTCCAGGACATGCGGGCCATTTCCCTCTGGCGTTCCATCTCCTCCTCAAAGCCCGCCATGTCTATTGAAAGGCCCTTCTCTTCTGCAATGTCCTGGGCAAGGTCAAGGGGAAAGCCATAGGTATCGTAAAGGCGGAATATCTCTTTGCCTGAGATGCTCTTTTTACCCTTTTCAATGGTCTTCTCTATGAGCTCGTCCATTATGGCCATGCCCTGGTCCAAGGTCTTGGCAAACCTCTCCTCCTCCATGCTGGCCACCTTGCTGACAAACTCTTTGGCTTCAACCAGCTCAGGATAGACATGCCCCATGCTTTCCGCCACCGTGCTGGTAACTGCCGATAAGAAAGGCTCGTTTATTCCAAGAAGCCTGCCATGTCTTGCAGCACGTCTGATGATGCGTCGCAGCACGTATCCCCTACCCTCGTTAGAAGGCAGCACTCCGTCGGTTATGAGAAAGGCCGTTGCCCTGGCGTGATCCGCAATAACCCTTATTGAGACATCAGAGTCGGGGTTCTCTTTGTAACCCACGCCGGAGAGCTCGCAGACCCTATTGATGAGGGGAGCAAACACATCAACGTCAAAGTTGCTCTTAACCCCCTGAAGGACCGCAGCCATTCTCTCAAGTCCCATTCCAGTGTCAATGCTGGGCTTTGGTAGAGGGGTCATCTTGCCGCTCTCGTCTCTGTTGAACTGCATGAAGACAAGGTTCCATATCTCTAAGAACCTGTCGCAATCGCAGTAGATGTCGCAATTTGGGCCACAGGCCATCTCTTCTCCCTGATCGTAGATGATCTCTGAGCATGGACCACAGGGACCAGTATCTCCCATGGCCCAGAAGTTGTCCTTTTCGTCCATGCGTACGATTCTGTCTGAAGGAACCCCTACCTCCTTCTGCCAGTACTCAAAGGCTTCGTCGTCGTCTCTGAATATGGTTATCCAAAGGCGCTCTTTTGGCAGCTTGTACACCTCGGTGAGAAGCTCCCAGGCGAATAGAATGGCCTCGCGTTTGAAGTAGTCGCCAAAGGAGAAGTTACCCAGCATCTCAAAGAAGGTGTGGTGCCTTGCAGTTCTACCCACATTCTCAAGATCGTTGTGTTTACCCCCGGCCCTTACGCACTTCTGGCAAGAGGTAGCCCTTGTGTATCCTCTGTCTTCAAAGCCCAAAAAGCAGTCTTTAAACTGCACCATACCGGCGTTGGTGAAGAGCAAGGTTGGATCCCCCTTAGGCACCAAAGGAGAGCTCTTAACCCTTGTGTGCCCCTTGTCTTCAAAATACCTCAAATAGGTCTCTCTAACCTCATCTGTTGTCATACTCTATCTCCTTCTCCTAAAACCTAACGATAGAACCCTTGGAGCCAGTGCCGCCAAAGGGCTTATCTTCCACATCTATTCCACTCCCAAAGGGATCGCTACTAATCACCTTTTCTGCCTCTTTGCTCTTTTTCTCCATCTCCAGCTTGGTCATCTCTGCTGCCGAGAGGATTCCTCTAACCTTGAGCTTGAACTCGTCTGGCCTGGAGCACTGGGCAAGTGCCTCCTCAAAGGTTATGAGATCGCTCTTGTAGAGCTCAAAGAGTGACTGATCAAAGGTCTGCATACCGTACTGAGACTTACCCTCGGCTATGAGATCCCTTATGGCCGCAAACTTCTCAGGCTCAAGTATGGCCTCCCTGATAGCCGCAGTGGCGATGAGAATCTCCATGGCAGGCACACGACCACCGCCCTTTTTGGGAACAAGGCGCATAGAGATAGAAGCCTTAAGCACAGAGGCAAGCTGTATCCTGATCTGCTCCTGCTGATAAGGGGGGAAAACCGAGATAACCCGGTTGATGGTTTCTGGGGCATCTAAGGTGTGAAGGGTTGAAAAGACAAGGTGACCCGTCTCTGCCGCCAAGATAGCCGTCTCAATGGTCTCTAAATCTCGCATCTCTCCAACCAGAATCACATCGGGATCCTGACGCAAAGAGGCCTTTAGTGCGCTTGAGAAGTTCTCAACGTCTGACCCAATCTCCCTCTGGGCAATTATGCTCTTCTTGTCGGTGAAGAGAAACTCTATGGGATCCTCAATGGTTATGATGTTTCTGCTATCGTGAAGGTTGATGTGCTCAATCATGGCGGCCAAGGTGGTGGACTTTCCTGAACCTGTGGTTCCTGTAACCAGAATCAGCCCCCTTCTCTCCATGGCCAGATCCTTGATCACAGGGGGAAGGTTCAGCTCGTCTATGTTGGGAATCTCAGAGGGTATATGCCTCATAACAATTGAGAGCACTCCCCTCTGCCTGAAGATACTCACCCTGAACCTGCCTATTCCCTCCGCATCATAACCACACTCCTCCCCCATTCCCTCTGCAGAGACAAAACCCTTCTTGGAGTAAGGAAGAAGATGATAGGCGATATCCTCAATATCCTGAGGGGTGAGCACTGGAAACTTCTCCATCTTGGTGAGCTTTCCATCTATGCGAAAGACGGGATGAATCCCCACCTTAAGATGGATGTCGGAGGCCCTCTTGGCCACCATCTCCCCCAGCATTGCGTCTACTTTATCTCTGGTCCACTTGACCCCATCGGCCATAGACTACTCTCCACCCTTCTCCTGTTTTGGTTCTTTATCACCCTCCTGTGAACTCCCAGCCACAGGTAATCCCCACTTCTCCCTCAACTTATTGGCTATCTCGTTGAACACCTCAGAATTCTCCTTCAAGAACTCCTTAACCTTCTCCCTTCCCTGGCCAAGTCTAAGGTCGTTGTAAGAGAACCAAGTTCCGCTTTGCCTAACAATGTTCTCTTTAAGGGCTCCGTCCAAAACACACCCTTCCTTTGAGATACCCTGGCCATACATGATGTCAAATTCAGCGCTCCTGAAAGGAGGAGCAAGTTTGTTCTTAACAACCTTGGCCCTTGCCCTTATGCCTATGGGCTCGTCTCCCCGGGCCTTGAGGGTACCAATCCGTCGCACGTCTATTCTCACCGAGGCGTAAAACTTCAGGGCCATCCCACCTGTGGTGGTCTCGGCAGCGGCGGCTCCGTAACCAAACCCGCCTATCTTTGACCTCACCTGATTAATAAAAACCAGCGCCGTTCTTGATTTGCTAACCACTCCTGTGAGTTTTCTAAGGGCCTGGGACATGAGCCTCGCCTGGAGACCCACGTGGCTGTCTCCCATCTCACCTTCAATCTCGGCCTTTGGAACCAAAGCGGCCACAGAGTCTATCACTATAACATCCACAGCCCCGCTTCTCACTAAGGTCTCGGCGATCTCCAAGGCTTGTTCACCTGTGTCAGGCTGAGAAACCAAGAGGTTGTTGGTATCAACCCCAAGGTTTCTCGCATAAACTGGATCAAGGGCGTGCTCAGCGTCTATGAACGCCGCAACACCTCCATCCTTTTGGGCCTCTGCCACCACGTGAAGGGCAAGGGTGGTCTTTCCAGAAGCCTCGTTACCATAAACCTCGGTTATTCTTCCCCGAGGGATACCGCCTATCCCAAGGGCAGCATCCAGGTTTATGGCACCAGTGGAGATGGCTGAAACCTCCATAACTTTCTTATCGCTACCAAGAACCATTATGGAGCCTTTTCCAAACTCCCTCTCTATCTGGGATATGGCCCCTTGAATCGCCTTCTCTCTCTCTTGCGGTAAAGCCATCTGGCTCCTCCCTAAGCTTCAGTAAGTGTTGAACAGTTCTGCGCTAAGGTTTACCATGGAAGCTCTACGTTGGCAACGGAAAGAGAAGCATATAGAAACTGGGCTATCACTATTAAGGAAGAGAGGGTGAATAGGTTGAAGCAAAGATTGAGCTTTATTTCTAACTACTTGATATTCATATTGGTTGTTGCATTATCAGGCATATGCTCTGCTCCTGTCTTTGGAGGAGAGGTGCTGGTTAAACTGAAGCCAGGGGCATCTTTAAGAAGGGCAAATTACTATGTCCCGGGTCATGGGAGAAAGCTCTTTGTGGAAAGAAGATTCTCTCATCTGTTCCCATCTTCAAAAGGCGAGGTGATCCTGCTTAAGGACAAAGATATCACCAGCGAAGAACTGTTGAGAAAGGTGAAGAGCGACCCTGATGTTCTAAAGGCATCTTTGAACTACCGCCGGAGAATCTTAGAGGTTCCAAACGACCCTTTGTACTCGCAAGAGTGGTTCTCAACTCTCATCAATGCCCCCCAGGCCTGGGAGCTAACCACAGGTAGCCGGCAGGTGGTGGTTATGGTGGCCGACTCAGGATTAGAACCCACACAGGAGGATCTTGCAGAGAATATGTGGAGAAACCCAGATGATCCTCCAAATGGATACGACGACGACAAGAACGGATACGTTGATGACACCAATGGCATAGACGCCATAAGCAGGACCGGCATGGTCTTTGACGGAGAGGGACACGGCACCCACGTAGCAGGGATCATCGGAGCTACAGGGAACAACGGCAAGGGCCTCGCCGGGGTGAACTGGAAGATCTCTATTGTTAGCTGCAGGTTTATAGACTCAACGGGATACGGGTCTGACTCTGATGCAATTGCGTGCTTTGATTACGCTGCAGAACTGAAGAAGAAAGGTGTCAACCTTGTGGCCATAAACGCATCCTGGGGAGGCTACGAGGATAACCCCCTTTTGAAAGAGGCTTTAGAAAGGGTTGCCGCCTTAGGAATAGCCGTTGTGGCAGCCGCCGGAAACGAGAGGAACAACAACGACGCCGTTCCTCTATATCCGGCCTCTTACCAAATACCGGGACTAATATCGGTAGCCTCCTTTGGCAAAGAGAAGCAACCCTCATACTTCACAAATACGGGACCGGGCTTGGTGACCTTGGCCGCCCCAGGAGAGCAGGTGGTGAGCACCTACACAGGGCTCAACTACCAGCCCTCTTCCGAAGACATCTTCTATGACCCCTGCAACAGCAACTGGAGCAAGTGGGATCGCACCGGTAGATGGCAGGTCACCTCAGAAGACTCTCACGACGGTAGTATGGCCTGGAGCGACAGTCCTTACGGCGATTATAACGACAACGATAACTCTTACATAACCTCTCCTGAAATCAACCTGTCTGGTGCTTCTGGTACCTGCGCTGTGGGCTTCTGGGCAAAGGTGAACCTTGAGAACGGATACGACTACCTTCTGGTACAGGCATCCCGTGATAACTTCAAATGGACCACCATAGGGTCGTTAACAGGCACTACTTTGGGTTGGAAGAGTTACGCCTTCTATCTGCCAGACCAGCTTAAGAGCCGCACCCTGCGCATAAGGTTAAAGATGGATACAGACGAGAGCATACATTACGACGGGGTGTATGTGGACGATATTGGCATAAACTGCGGAGAGTACACAGGAACAACCTACAGAAGCCTGAGTGGAACCTCTATGGCAACCCCTTTCGTAACAGGCGCCCTTGCCCTACTGGCGGCAAAGTATCCAGAAGAACCTACCACCTCTCTCGTTGCCAGGCTTCTGGGAGGAGTGAAGAAGGAGAGCAGCTTCACAGAGATCACCTCAACAGGGGGCAGCCTTGACCTTTACGGAGCCTTAACCTCTCCTCCCCAGCCTTTGATCACAAAGGTATCTCCAGAGGGTGCAGCAGAGGGAGACGCCATCTCTGTTGATGGAACCGCCTTTGGAGATAACCAGGGAACCGTGTGGTTTGAGACCAGTGACGGAGAACGTAAAATCAAGGGAGAGGTGGTATCTTGGAGCGATTCTCACATAGTTGTGAACCTCCCCAACAAGAACGCCTCTTATTTAAGGGTTGAGAGAGAAGACGGGGCATTGTCACCGCGGTTTCTTGGGCACTTCAAGAACCAGCCTTTGCCTCTACCAGCAGGCCCAAGGGTTTACAGCCTTTACATGCTTGGTCTGCCCCCTCAGCCTAAGGTAGGAGGAGATCCTGCAACCACGGTGCCCTTCTCTTTGGGAGAAGACAGCTACACCACCATGCATCTCTTCGTTAAGATACCCCAGTTTGAAGAGCCGGTTGATGTTTGTGTGGCGATTCAAGGGGTCTCGTACGGCACAGGTGACCCTCTCTTTCTCATCACAGCAGACTCCTCAGGAGTCTGGCACACCTACAACTCCACCTCTCCCGTTCTTGAGAAGTATGCAGAGAACACCCTTGGGCCCATTGAAGTGAAGGATCTGCTGGCTCCGGGATTTCCAGCAGACGAGATCCCCTTAGATTGGGAGCTAAACTTCTTCCTGGCAGTGGTGCCTGCAGGAAGCCAGGACTGGAGTCGGTACTACCTTTGGTGGGTGGATTGGTATTGAGGAAAAAGATACCAAAACAAAACACCACCCCTAACCCTCACGCCAGTTCGTTCCAGAACAACAATAGAGCTTCCCTTGACAACAGAAATTAGAATACTACTCTATTCAGTAGAGGATATGAACGGAGTAAAGAATTATGGAGTCTTTATATATTGAGACATCAATAGTTAGCTATCTCGTAGCACGACCAAGCAACAATTTAATAACAGCTGCTCGGCAAAAAATAACATACGATTGGTGGGATAGCGAGAGAAGGAAATTTGGTATTTTTATTTCTGAATTAGTGTTAGCTGAATGCTCACGGGGGGATAAAAAGGCAGCTAAATTAAGATTGAGAATTGCTAAAGATATTCCTATTTTAAAAATTACCAAAGAATGCGTTGAATTAGCAAATTTATTCTTTACCAAAGCATTATTACCTGAAATAGCGAGAAATGACGCATTACATATTGCTATAGCAACCCACTACAAGATGGACTTTCTACTCACATGGAATTGCAGGCACTTGGCAAATGCTCACTTTATAAGAAAATTACAAAAGATTTCTTTAGAAGAAGGGTTAGAAATACCAACTATATGTACGCCACAGGAGGTAACAAATGAATAGATATGAAGAAGTAAAGAAGGAAGAGAAAGATGATATATTACAAGAACTATGGGAAATAAAAAGCTATTATTCATTGTCATGTAATTCAGATTTTGAAGAGTTGATTCGTAAAGTTAGAGAAGACATAAAGGACTTAACTGCCAACATAGATATTCATAATGAAGCACTAAAACCTGCAATTTCATATTAGAAAAGTACGATATGCTTAGCCAACAAATAGAGTACAGTTAAGCACTCTACCACTGATGTTCAGAGGCCACAAGTGAACCTGCTCGCTCAAGGAGAAAGGTGTGATAAAAGGGGATTCTCCAGCTCTTCTCCCTCTAATGAGGGAATGAGCCATCGCTCAGAAAGGCAAGCTATGATCGTAGCACATCGTGGTGCATCCCGTGATGCACCAGAGAACACCCTACCTGCCTTCAGGTTGGCATGGAGACAGGGTGCAGAGGCCATTGAAGGAGACTTTCGCCTAACCAAAGACGGATACATCGTCTGTATCCACGACGAAAACACCAAGAGAGTTGGCGGCACCAACCTTGCGGTAAGCAAGTCAACTCTAAGCGAGCTCCGCAAGCTGGATGTAGGTGCTTACCGAGGAGAAGGGTTCAAGGGAACAAGGATCCCCACCATCTCAGAGGTGTTTTCGGCCATTCCTGACCACCACAAAAGCATCTACATTGAAGTCAAATGCGGAACTGAGATCATCAACCCCTTACTCAAAGAGATCACAGCATCGGGATTGAGAAGAGAGCAGGTTGTTGTGATCTGTTTTAACGCAGAGGTAATCAAAGAGCTGAAAGCTAAAGCTCCCCAATACAAGGCGTTCTGGTTATCTCACTTTAAGAAGGATACATCAGGAAAGATAACCCCTTCGGTTGAAAGGGTGCTGATCACTCTGAAAGATATCAGAGCAGATGGGTTCAGTTCAACCAAAAAGATTGTTAATGAGAGCTTTATCAGTGGTATCAGAGAGAAAGGATACGAATACCACGTGTGGACCATTGATGACGTCAAAACCGCGAAACGCTTCAAGAAGTGGGGAGCTTCGTCAATCACCACAAATGTTCCTGGTTACCTAAAAAAACACATAGCCCCTGGCCCGGCTTCTGGATGAATCTGCAACAGCGCTATGACCTCTATCGGGCACAGCAGAAGGAAGCGAAGCAATTGGAGCAAATTGAGCCGCACGTAGTATCTGCCTTGATCGCTAAGTGTCTTTGAAACCAAATTATCCCACCATTTGCATACCAACCCACCAAAGGGTATCTTTCGCCTCCAAAAAGAAATGCAAAGGAGGAGCGCCATGCTGTTCGGCAAGGGCATACGCATAGAGAGAATCTTAGACCGCAACACCAAAAAGACCGTGATCGTCCCCATGGATCACGGGGTGAGCGTGGGCCCAATAAAGGGTTTGATCAACATGGGCGAAACCGTTGATAAGGTGGCAGAGGGCGGTGCCAACGCCGTTGTGGGACACCTTGGACTTCCCCTTCACGGCCACAGAAAGTACGGAAAGGATATAGGCCTTATCTTACACCTCTCTGCCAGCACAAACCTCAGTCCCGATCCAAACAACAAGGTGCTGGTTAATACCGTTCAGAACGCGTTGAAGATGGGTGCAGACGGAGTCTCAGTACACATAAACGTTGGTGCCGAGAACGAGGCCGACATGCTTAAAGACCTTGGCAGGGTTGCAGTTGAGTGTATGGAGTGGGGAATACCCTTGCTGGCAATGATGTATCCCCGAGGCTCAAAGGTGGAGCACGAGAAGGACGTTGAGTGTGTCAAGTTGGCCGCCAGGGTGGCCGCCGAGTTGGGAGCCGACATAGTGAAGGTGCCCTACACCGGAGATCCAGAAACCTTCTCAAAGGTGGTAGAAGGTTGCCCGATACCGGTGGTGATTGCAGGGGGCTCCAAGGTGGACGATAGGCAGACCCTTGAGATGATACGAGGAGCCATGGACGCAGGAGCAGCAGGAATCTCTATGGGAAGAAACGTGTTTCAGCATCCTCATCCGGAGCAGCTAGTGAGAGCCGCCAGCGCCATAGTGCATCAGAACGCAAGTGTTGAAGAGGCTTGGGAGATCCTGAACCACAAAGGATAAGATCGGACATATCGGCTTGCCTGGAAAGAGGTTAGAAAGTAGAGAAAGGGTATGAGAAACGCAAGGGTTCTGGTGGTTGAAGACGATCCCCACATGAGAGAGGCCCTTCACGAGGTCTTAAGCAGGGGTCCTATAAAAGAGGTGATTCTGGCAGGGGACGGAGAAGAGGGTCTTGAGATGGTTAAGGCCCACTCCCCTGACGCCATCATCTCTGACCTGAAGATGCCTAAAATGGACGGCCTCACCTTCTACAAGCAGGCCAAAAACCTCACCAATGCACCTGTGATCTTCATCACCGCCTATGGCACCGTACCCATTGCAGTTGAGGCCATGCGAGAGGGAGCTTTTGACTTCATTCTTAAACCCTTCTCTATGGATGTTCTTGAAGAGGCAGTGGGAAGAGCCCTTAAATACGCCATAGCAAAAAAAGGAAAGGCCCCTGCCACAAAAACAGCCAAAAGCGGTGTGAGGTTCTTGGGAGAAAGCCCCGCCATTCTGGAGATCAAGAGGCTTGCCGAAAGGGTTGCAGCCTCAAAAAGCACCGTACTCATCACAGGAGAGAGCGGAACAGGGAAAGAGGTTGTGGCCCGCTACATTCACGAGAACAGCCCCCGCAGCCAGGGCCCTTTTGTGGCAGTAAACTGCGCCGCCATTCCTGACACACTTCTTGAGAGCGAGCTTTTTGGATACGAAAAAGGGGCCTTCACCGGAGCCGTTGCCAGAAAGCCTGGAAAGTTTGAGCTTGCCCAGAACGGCACCATCCTTCTGGACGAGATCAGCGAGATGAGTCCCGTGCTTCAGGCCAAGCTGCTAAGGGTGATTCAGGAAGAAGAGGTTGAACGCATAGGCGGTAAGGGTCCAGTTAAACTTGACGTTAGAATCATAGCCACCACCAACCGTGATCTTGAAGAGATGGTTGAAAAGGGCGAGTTTCGTGAAGACCTCTACTACCGCTTAAACGTTATTCCCATCGCCCTGCCCCCTCTAAGGGAAAGAGCCCAAGACATCCCCATCTTGGCCCAGTTCTTCCTTGAGAAATACTCAGAAGAGAACCAACGCAGCTTCAAAGGCTTCACCGAAGAGGCCATGAAGGTTCTCACATCCTACCACTGGCCCGGTAACGTCAGAGAGCTTGAGAATGTTATTGAGAGGGCCGTGGTTATTGCAGAAGACAAACCCCTGTTAGACGCCCAGGACATCTTCTT
>JALWSI010000207.1 GCA_027080315.1 bacterium
AAATACTGTGGTCTCCTCTGGTTCAAAAGGCTCTGTGTGGGGGGTTGGTGACGAGAAAGATATTGGGCGCGGGCTCTCGGTGATTTTGGAGGAGGAGGGATTCAGGGTGTACCCTGCTGCCAATGGAGAGGACGCTTTGGATCTCTACAGGCGTCTTGAGGGAGAGATTGATCTCGTTGTCACCGACATGGTGATGCCGAAGATGGGGGGCAAGGAACTGGTAGAGAGGTTGAAGGAGCTAAATCCGGCTCTTCCCATAATAGCCATCTCTGGATACGCATCAGCCTTCTCTTTTGATGGCATAAAACATTTGGATAGGATGGTATTTTTGGCCAAGCCTGTCTCCAAAAAGGATCTGGTGAATGCTGTAAGGGAGGTTATGGGAGAGAGGCAGGATGGATAAAAGGATCTTCCTGTACCATCCTGATGAGAGGGTAAGAAACATTATCCTTGACAGACTTGTGGGAGTTAAAAACCTTATCCTACATCCTTCCGATGGGTTCTATCAACTGAAAAGCATGGTGTCGGTGGTTCCCTCCTGCGATATGTCGGTATTCCTTGTTGATTTTAAACCAGATGGCGAGTCTCCCCTATACCGTGAGGTTAAGAGTCTCTGTCCCTTTTCAGAGGTTATTCTCCTCATATACGCGGCCCACATGGCAGAGGCAGCGGCTCTGGTTGAGAGAGGCACGGTTTACGACTACTTGGTTGTGAGTCCCTTCTACGATGTTTACACCGTGAGGATAAAGGTGCTCAGGGCCTTAGAGCGGTGCCTTTTGAGAACCAAATTGGTGGAGCTGAAGAGACAGGTTATGGAAGCCAGAAAGTGCGTTGATCCTGCAGTAGAGACTTTAACCACCAATCTCTGTAAAGGGGTTAAGGAGGAGTCCCACCAGTTGAAGAGGGGAGTATCAAAGGTGGTTGAGGATGCAGAAAGGGATTTAGTAGAAGATCTCTTCTGCAGGTTTGATTACAACATAGAGCATAAACTTCAAGACTTTGGTGACGATGTGGTCTCTCTCACCAGCAGCTTTGCAGATGCCGTTTCTACTAAGGCCGTGGATGCGGTGAATGTGGCGGTGGAACCACCTGAACCTGAGGAGGCAGTGGAGAAGGGTGGTAAACGGGTGCTGATCATCTCGGATCAGTACACCTTACGGGACCTTTTGAGGGTTTTTCTCTCAACCCAGGGCTTTGAGGTGGTAGAGGGAGGTGGAGATCCCAAAGATATTGAGAAGGTTGCTAAGATGGGACACATACCTGATCTTATTCTACTTGATATGGATCTTGAGAAGGAGTTAAGCTTTGAGGTTCTCTCAAAACTCTCAAAGGAGAGTAGCCTGAAGAACATCCCTGTGATCTTGCTCACCCACACCAAGACCCGAGAGATGTTGAAAAAGGCCGCCCATTATCCAGTAGCGGGGATTATTTTAAAACCTTTTAAGTTTTCAGTGGTGAAGGAGAAGGTGGAAGAGGCCTTGCAGAGGGATTCAGTAGAGTCAGAGGTTGCCTCTCCAGAAAGAGACTCATTCTTCATTAGATGGAGAAGAGAGGACCAGAAAAAGTAGCATAGTTTGCTCCTCAAATCCCATAATAGAACTGTTGAAGAAGAAGGGTGGATAGGAGTATCCCTTTGAACTTAGGTGACGAGATAGGGATATCTTCTCATCCTTTTTCTGGATATGGTAGGAAAAACAAGATTCCATTGAAGTAGGAGATCTCACCGTATTACAGGTGAGCGATTGAGGGATAACACTATGAGATTATTGGTTTTATATGAATCGATCCCCATTAAAATCGGATAAAGTTTGTGGATGTAATGAGAGAATGGTTTGCTTGTAAATTAGAAAATTTCTTCAAAAAGAACCCTTGACAACCATTATGATTGATAATAACAGAGAGGCATATTACAAAAAAAGAGGAGGGAGCAGGTATGGAAACAAAAGAGAGAAAGAAGGGTGGAGCCAGATTCGAAGAGCTTAACATCAAGTTAGACAAGAAGCTCTTCAGAACCATCAACGCTATCTGCGAGGGAGATCCCAAAAAGATCAATCGCATGATCAGAAGGCTCATTGCAGAAGGTCTTCAGGGAAAATCCCTTGAGGAGCTCCTCAAGCTGGCGGCTCCTACCCCCCGAAAGAGGCGTAGCACCGCAGCGTAGCATCCGAGTCTAACAGGGCAGATTCTCGGGGCGGCTGGGAGTCGGTTCCAAGAGACGAATCTCTTTGAGAGAAGATTTTTGGGTCTGCTAAGCAGAACCGTTGCGTCAGTGCCGATCTCAAAGAGATCTGGTCTGGTTCCTGCCGTCCCTAAGCCCAGATGCGGGTTCTTCTAACCGGCGCCACGGGGTTTGTGGGGGGCCATATTGTAGAGGCCCTTCTTCAAAGAGGGCACCACTGTGTGGCTCTTGGGCGACGACCCTTGAAGGCCAGGCCCAACCTCACCCCGATTCAGGTGGACCTTCTAAATGGGGATAGCCTCAGCGAGGCCCTTAAAGGGTGTGATGCGGTTATTCACTTAGTGGGGATCATACGGGAGAACCCACGCAGAGGAGCCACCTTTGAGGGTGTACACATTAAGGCCACTGCTAACCTTTTGGAGGCCTGCAGGGAGCAGGGTGCGTCCCGCTTCATCCACATGAGCGCCCTTGGTGCCTCTCCACACTCCCGGGCCCGCTACCACCGAACCAAGCATACTGCAGAGGAGTTGGTGAAGGCTTCTGGGCTGGAGTATGCTGTCTTTTGTCCCTCCCTCATTTTGGGGAAGGGCGCACAGTTTGTGAAGGATATGAGGCGTATGCTCTCACTCCCCGTGGTGGGAGTGCTTGGAGGGGATTACCGCCTGCAGCCTGTGGCTGTGGGGGATGTGGTGGCGGCCTTTGTTGAGGCTTTGGAGGGTGGTGGGCTTTTGGGAGGCACCTGGGAGCTTTGCGGCCCTAAGATCTTCACATTGAAGGAGCTTCTGCAGCTTATGGCGGAGGTTTGGGGAAAGCGTCCCGTATTTTTCACTTTACCCCCGGCTCCCATGAAGGTTGCAGCCGCCCTGCTTGACAGGTTTGGCTGGTTTCCTGTGACCAGAGAGCAGATCACCATGCTTGAAGAGGGCAATGTGTGTGGCAGTCGCAGGGCCTTTGAGATCCTCAATGGCGCTCCCATCCCCATTGAGGAGGTTCTGAAGCTCTGCTGAGCCTCAGTGAAGCAGTATGAGCACCACCCCGCAGAGGATCACCAGG
>JALWSI010000208.1 GCA_027080315.1 bacterium
GCATACGCCGCAATTTGGCAAGGGTCATGGTCTGTACAATCACCGTTCCTGGTCCGGTTAGGGTGGTGAGAAAGATGCCTTCTCCTCCAAATATGGCAGACTTTATGCTCCCTACAAAGGCCACGTCGTAGGTTACGCTCTCGTCCCAGGCAACTACCGATCCCGTGTCTATTCTCATGGTTTCCCCCGGACCAAGCTCAAAGCTTACCAGATCCCCTCCTGCATGGATAAAGGCGATTCCATCTCCCGATAGCTTCTCAAGGATGAATCCCTCTCCTCCAAACAGGGCTCCTCCTATGCGTTTCTGAAGGGCTATTGAGATCTCAACATCGCCCATGGCTGCGATGAAGGCGTCTCTCTGGGCCAGTATCGCCTGATTGGCTAACCCTATGGGCATTATCCTTCCCGGGAAATCTCCGGCAAATCCCACCTCACCTTCTCCTTCGTAATAGGTGAAGAACAGGGATTCTCCTGCCAGCATACGTTTTCCTGCTCCCAACACCTTGTCCAGAAGCCCAGAGCCTTCCTTCTCTGGCAACCTGCTCTCCATCTCTATGTTGCCTTTCAGGTAGATCATCTTTCCCGCTTCTGCGAACACAGGAAACTGGGAGTTGATTTTCACCTTTAGCATCTCAAGATTGTCTCCTACGATCTCGTATGCCGCAGTCTTTCTTTCAAGAATCTTCATCTTAAACCCCCTTGTGTGGTTTATCAAAACCAATTTTAATTCTTCTCTTTTCCAAAGTAAAGAACTCTGAGATGGCAAGGGTTACATCCTGGATGCTCTCTATTCGCTCAACAAACCATTGGGCGTTCTTCCCCCATGCCATGAGGGGTACTGGATTCAAAGTGTGTACCGTGCGGGTGGGATCCTCAATATTTCCGTGGTCGCTTGAGAGTATCACTGTGTCTTCTCTCAGGTTGAGTCCGTCTAAAAAGGCCTCAATAAACTGAACCAGGTTGAGAATAGTCTCTTTAGCGAGCTCTGAGTCTCCTTTGTGGCCGTTAACGTCTGTGATGAAGTGTTCGTACAAGATAAGCTTGAACCTCTCTCTTTGAGCGGCAAGCACCGAGCCTGCCTTTGCTGGGGTCCAGATGGGTACGTAGGGGTAGCCTATCTTGTGAAGAAACCTGTTGGTGAACTCCTGATATACCGAGCGCTCTGCGCACAGGTCATCAAGGGTGTGAAGAGGTAGGCCAGCGCTTAGGGCGTTGTAGGTTGTTACCGATATGACCCGCTTCTCGCCGGTAAAGAAGGTGGGCCTGAAGGCGTTTATGAAGCTGCAACTTACCTTCAACCTTTTGGCCCTCACGAATATGCCATTGCGGTCTATTATTCCCTTCAACATACCGTTGGGGTAACCGCTTTTATGGTATCCTAACACCCCTTGGGCGTTAACTCCTGTTAAAAGGGATGTCTGTCCCGTGGCGCTCTGGGGGATTCCTCCAACCCCCAGTTTGGGGTCTATGGGCTTGATCAGTCCTCCAAAGGGCAGGGGAAGGGGCTCACATGGATCTGATCTGTGCCTTTTCCAGCCGAAACTCTTTTGCGAGAAACCAAAGAAGGGAACCTCTGGGAACCAGGATTTTGGAGGAATCCCCACCCCATCAACAAAGATGAGAAACAGCGTGCCTCTCTCTCTTGGTTTCATGGCAGGGCTTTCTAAGACAGCCTTGGCGAAGAGTCAAAGTTTCAAAAGTTAGGAGGTCGGTAGTCAGAAGTCAGTAGATTCTTAAAACTTAAAACTTGCAACTTGAAACTCCAACTTAACCCTTAAAACTTCCCAAAACCCAAAAAACGCAATAAACCCAATAACTCAAACAGACCAGACAGACCAGGTAGACAAGACAGACAAGACCGACGAGACAGACCAGACAGACCAGACAGACCAGATAGACGAGATAGACCAGATCTCATGGATACAACACCGGTGGAATGATACGTTTTTCCCTCTTTTGGGGCAGGGGGGTTAATCTTCTTAGCTTGGCCTTTGATATGGCGCTGCGTATCTTGGGAAGTGCCCCTTGAGCTGCTTTCTCTCCAGCCTCTATGATCTCTAAGGCCTTGTCAAAACCTGCCCAAGAGTGGTGTCCCACCTGAGGAGCTATGACAAGATCACACTCCCTGAGTCTCAGCATTCCTAAGTAGTGGCGGGTTATATCGTCTGCCCTTGAGAGAATGTCTATTGAGCTGTGCCATTCCCCTTCATCTTTCAGATCGCTTCCCACCCATACTCCAATCACCAAATGGGCCCCCAGTTTTCTGGCAACCCATGAGGGTACCAGATCAAGCCAGCCTCCATCCACAAGTTCGTAATCTTCAACCTCAACAGGGGCGATCATGCCGGGAATTGCACAGCTTGCCGCCACCATGGTGCGAATGGGGCCTCCTTTGAGGACCACCTCACTTCCAGACCTTAGGTCAACGGCTGTCACCGCAAAGGGTATTTGGGTGTTTTCAATTTGGACGTCGGGGAAGAGCTCTTCCATGATCTTCCAGAAGGTCTGTTCCTTTATCATTGATCGCTGATTTGCTGCCAAGGTGTAATAGACCTTCTTTGATACGTACTTTGCCAGGTGTGAAAAGAATCCTCCCGGCTCCTCTTCGTCTTCCGCTAGAAAGTCCAGCTTAGACTTTTTGAAGGTATCGCTCTCAAGAAACTCCATGATCTCTCCTTGAAGCCCCTTGGCGTCGGGATTCAAGGCGTATTTGCCCCCAATTATGGCCCCCATGCTGGTTCCGGCTATCACGTCTATGGGAATCCCGTTCTTTTCAAAGACCTTCAGTATTCCAATGTGGGCGAGACCTCTGGCTGCGCCTCCTCCCAGGGCCAACCCCACCTTGAGTCTTCCTAACACAAAATCTCCTCCTTATTTCCCTCTCGCTATATTAGTCCTCTTAAAGGCGGTGTGCAAAGAGGGTGTGCTTGACCCCTTTAACCTTCTGTGGAACCTTTCAGAGCTATGAGAAACGATGGCGCAGAAGGGAATGTGAAGAGGCTGCTAAAGTCTCTGCCAAAAGTGGATAAGGTTCTGCTTCACCCTGAGATCAAGAGGCTTCTTGAGAGGTTTCCCCGCTGGATGGTGGTAGAGAGCGTTAGGGAGGTGATCGCTGAGAAAAGGGAGCGCATCTTGAAGGGAGAGGCAGATGAGAGGCTTCTGGAGATAGAGAGGGTGGTAGCCCAGTGTATTGAGCGCATTGAAGAGAAGAGTCTTCCAAGTCTTCGTAAGGTGCTCAATGCAACGGGGGTTGTGCTTCACACCAACCTTGGAAGGGCGCCTCTCTCCCAGGAGGCTATTGAGCACGTGGTGTCGGTGGCAAAAGGATACTCAACCCTTGAGTACAACCTTGAAGAGGGGAAGCGTGGATTGAGATACACCCATGTCTCTGAGCTTCTCTGTCGTTTAACCGGGGCAGAGGACGCCATGGTGGTGAACAACAACGCGGCAGCGGTGCTTCTGGTGCTCAACACTTTGGCCAAGGGAAGAGAGGTGGTGATCTCCCGGGGAGAGCTGGTTGAGATTGGAGGCAGCTTCAGAATTCCTGAGGTTATGTCGTGGGCAGGGGCGATTCTCCACGAGGTTGGCACCACCAACCGCACCCATTTAAAGGACTACCGCAACGCCATAGGACCAGAGACTGGGCTTCTGCTAAAGGTTCATCCCAGCAACTACAGGGTTATGGGTTTTGTTGAAGAGGTCTCTTTGAAAGAGCTTGTGGGGTTGGGCAGAGAGACGGGGATTCCTATTTACCAGGATCTGGGCAGCGGCAGCTTGGTTGACATGAGGCACAAGGGGGTGCCCTACGAGCCTACGGTTCAAGAGAGCGTTAGGGCTGGGGCAGACCTTGTCTCTTTTAGTGGAGACAAGCTTTTGGGTGCGGGACAGGCAGGGGTTATTGTGGGCAGAAGAGAGCTGATTGAGAAGATTCGCCGTAATCCCCTCAATAGGGCCCTGCGGATAGGCAAGCTCACCTTGGCCGCCCTTGAGGCCACCTTAAGGCTCTACCTTGAAGGTGAAGGCGTTTGGGAGAAGCTCCCTGCCCTTAAGATGATCTCTACCCCTGTTGAAGAGCTTATGGCCAGAGCCTCTCAGGTGGTGGAGGGTATAAGAGAGCTCGCTAAGAAGGGGTTTGTGATTGGCATTGAGAAGCAGCACTCTGCAGTTGGAGGCGGTGCCTTGCCTCTGGTTGAGATGCCAACGGTGTCTGTTACCTTAAGCCATGAGAGTGTTATGGCCTCAGAGATAGAGGCACGTTTAAGGGCATCCCATCCACCGGTGATCTCAAGGGTTCAGGAGGATAAGGTCTGTTTGGACATGAGAACAATATCTGAGGCCGAGATAGATACGCTTGTGGGGTCTGTGCTCAGGGGGCTTCATCAATGAGATACGTTGTTCTGGGCACCGCAGGCCACATAGACCACGGAAAGACCACCCTGATTAAGGCCCTCACAGGAATAGATACTGACAGGCTCAGGGAGGAGAAGGAGAGGGGCATAACCATAGACCTTGGGTTTGCCCATCTGGACCTTCCCAACGGGCTCAGGGTTGGAATAGTTGATGTGCCGGGTCACGAAAAGTTTGTTCGCAATATGGTGGCTGGGGCATGGGGAATAGATCTTGTCTTGTTGGTGGTTGCCGCAGACGAGGGCATTATGCCTCAGACCAAGGAGCACTTAGAGATCTGCGAGTTATTGGGGGTTTCCAGGGGATTGGTGGCCATAACCAAGGTGGATATGGTGGAACCTGAGATGGCTGAGCTGTGTGCCCATGAGGTTGAGGACTTTTTGAAGGGCACCTTTCTTGAGGGAGCGCCTGTTGTTCAGGTCTCCTCTGTGACCGGCAAGGGTCTGGATCTTCTGCTGAAAGAGATTGAACGCCTGTGCAGCGGTATTCCCTCCCGTTCTCATGATGGGGTGTTCAGACTACCGGTGGACAGGGCCTTCATCATGAAGGGCTTTGGGGTGGTGATAACGGGAACGGCCATCTCAGGGAGTGTTGCCATTGGAGACGAGGTTGAGATCCTTCCTCTACACAAGGTGCCGAGAATAAGGGGGATTCAGGTTCACGGAAGCTCCGTTGATAAGGCGTATTCGGGTCAAAGGGTAGCCATAAACTTCAAGGGCATTGAGAAGGAGGAGATAGAGCGTGGCTTTCAGGTTGTGACCCCAGGACACCTGAGAGAGTCCACCTTTATGGACCTTCACCTGAGACTGGTTGGAGACGCCCCCAAGCTGAAGGACCTTACCCCTGTTCATTTTCATTGCGGCACCGCCAATGTGGTTGGAAGGGTGAAGATACTCTCTGGTAAGCCCGTTATGCTGCCGGGAGAAGGAGGCTTTGTTAGGATTCACCTTGATTCCCCTGTTGTTGCGGCCCCTCAGGACCCCTTTGTTGTTCGCAGGTTTTCTCCAGTGGTCACCATAGGTGGAGGCAGGGTGATTGACAGCAATCCCGGTGAAGAGAGGCTATCCCGTGCCAAGCTTTTGGAGAGGTTGGAAAAGCTCTACAACCTTGATGATACTGGACGAATAGAGGCTTTTCTCTCTTGGGCAGGCGAGAGAGGGATGCCTTTGGAAAAGCTTATGCTCAAGGTGGTTGAGTCCCACCGCATACGAGAGCTGCTAAAAAGGCTTGGGGATAGGATTGTGGAGGTTGAGGGGCATCTCTTTCACAGGGAGGGGGTTGATAGCCTTAAAAAGAAGGTTGAGGGCTTCTTGAAAGAGTTCTTTGAATCCAATCCCTTGGAGCAGAGATGCTCTCGTGAGGTGTTGGCCCAGAACGTTTGGCAGGGTGATCCCAAGATCTTCAATGGTCTCCTTGAGGTCATGGCCAAAGAGGCCGCCTTTGAGGTCTCAAAAGAGGGGGTGAAGCTTAAGACGCCAAAAAAGGGTCTGTCTCAAGAGGCCCAAAAAGGGATAGCCATGGTGCTCGCCATGCATCGCAGGGCCGGATTGACGCCCCCCTCGGTGAAAGAGATTGTGGCCAAGACCAAGCTCCCAGAACCACAGGTTAAGGCCTTTATCAAACTTCTTCTTGACACCAAAAGGCTTGTTCGGGTCTCGCGGGACTACTGCATCACCAAAGAGGCGGCAAACGATCTCATTAGAAGGGTTCAAGGTTTCTTCTCTAATCATTCTGAAATGAGGGTTTCTGACTTCAAAGAGGTGGCAGGAGGGGTCTCAAGAAAGTACGCGGTTCCTCTACTTGAGTTTCTTGACGGTCAAGGGGTCACCTACAGAGCGGGGGATGTTAGAAAGCTGAGAAAGAGGGATTGAGTTGACCAGCTTTGATCTTCATCAGCTGAGAATCTTTGTTGAGGTGGTTAAAGAGAAGAGCTTCTCTAAGGCTGCAGAGAACCTCATGATCTCTCAGCCCACCGTTAGCGTTCATATTCAGAACCTTGAGGCGGCCCTTGGGGTGCGCTTGATTGACAGGGTTTCCCGCAAGGCCTTGCCCACAGAGGCGGGAGAGAGGCTTTTTAGGTACGCACGGCTGATATTGAGATTGAGCGACAGGGCCTACGAGGTGATAAACGGCTACAAAGAGGGGGTGGGGGGAGAGGTTGTTGTGGCATCAAGCACCATTCCCGGTAACTACCTGTTGCCTTTGTATATTGCCCTTTTCTCGCAGAGGTATCCTCAGTGCAGGGTGAAGGTGAATATAACCGACTCTGCCAAGGCCATATCAAAGGTGGCAAAAAGGGAGGTTCCTTTGGCCTTTGTAGGGGCTAAATATTCTGACAAGAGGTTAGAGTTCCATCCCCTTGTTGAAGACAGTCTTGTTGTGGTGGCTCCAGCCTCTCATCCCCTTGCTCAGAGCAAGTCTGTGGCCTTGAGGGAGTTGCTGGCGCATCCCTTGGTGATGAGGGAAGAGGGATCTGGTACAAGGCTGAGGTTTGAGGAGGCCTTGAGGGAAGGGGGGATCTCCCCTGCCACTTTGAGGGTGGTCGCAGAGCTCGGAAGCACCGTTGCCATCTTAGAGGCGGTTAAGGCAGGCTTGGGGGTGGCGGTCACCTCTAAGTTTGCAGCCAAAGATGTGGGTGAGGGCCTTGTATGTTTAGACTTTAGCGATCTCAATGTGAAACGGTGGTTCTACATGGTGACCAACACCAGAATGACCCTATCTCCTGCTGCTGAGAGGTTTGTGGAGGTTGTGAAGAAGAGTGGAGATGTTGCCTGAAGGGAGTATGTGACGAGGGTAGGGCCTCTGATTAACCTCCAAAAGAGTAGAAACTGAGGATACTCTAACCTGGGAAAAGCAACATGAAAGAAGAGGGTAGCTACATACCGACCCTTAAGATCTCGCTTTTGATGAATCAAATGGTCTCATTGGAATACTTTCCTGAGAGTGCTGCTTTAATCAGGCTGAAGTTCATGAAGGAACTCTTCTTCTTTTTCTTTCTCTTTCTCTTTCTCTTTTGTATCTGTTTCCTCTTTTTACTTCCTATCCGTTCCTGCACCGCCAAATCCTATCCTGCACCTCTCAAGGAAGATGTTTTCGTTTACCCCTCTGTGGTTCTGCCCGTAAAGGATAGCGATCCTGCCTCTGCAAATCCAGTGGGTGTTGGGGCAGTGGATTTTGGAGGGGATACGGTCAGGGTAAGGGTTGCTCTAAAGGCCTTCTCGGAACCTGTGGACATCTACTTCGGCATCTATGCACCTGCTCTTGATACTTACGTCTATCTCCTCAGCTCGGAGAACGAGCTGGTTAAACTCTCCCAAAGTGTGGAGCCGTGGAGGGAGGGGGTTGTTGAAGATACAAATGCGCAACCCTTTGGAGAAATACCGATATCCCTGCTTCCAGAGGGTATTTACACCCTTTATCTCCTGGTTACTCCTGCGGGACGCCTCAACACTTATTACCTGTGGCAGACCTCTTTTGAGGTTCCTCCAGAAGCGCCAAAGGTATGGGACAAATGGTCCCTCTGGGAGGGCGGGACAAGGCTTAGGGGAGCCAACATCTTTCAGCGCATGGTCTATCCAGAGCTGGATGGTCCTGATTTCATGGGACCGGGTCCTTTGGGACCGCCATTCACCCAGGGGGACTTTGACAGGCTCTCTGCCATGGGCGCCAACTATGTGAACATCTCACATCCCGGGCTTTACACAGAAACCCCACCTTACAGACTTAACAAAGCGGCACAGGACAATCTGGATTCTCTGCTCAAGATGATAGAAAAGGCTGACATGTTTGCCGTTATCTCTTTTCGCACAGGGCCTGGACGGAGTGAGTTCACCTTCTACGTAGATGAAGCGGGGGATTGGTTTGACCCCACCTATCTCAACGATTCCTTGTGGCAGGACAAGGCCGCCCAGGATGCCTGGGTTGAGATGTGGCGCTACACAGCAGAAAGATACAAGGATAATCCTGTGGTGGTGGGGTATGACCTGATGGTGGAGCCTAACTCCAACGAAGTGGGGAGCGATGCCATCAACCACCCTTTGGATATCTGGGATCCCGAGACCTTCTACTCTCTTTACGGCGGCACGCTTTACGATTGGAATCAGCTCTATCCCCGAATCATCAAGGCAATCCGGGAGGTGGACCAAGCAACCCCTGTGCTTGTGGGGTGCAACGGCTACAGTGCTGTGGAATGGCTCCCATTTATGGTTCCCTCTGGAGATGCACGAATCGTTTACACCGTGCATCAGTATGCACCGTTTTCCTATACCCATCAGGATCGTGACTCTATCCGGTATTCCTATCCGGGCCTCATGGATGCCAAAGGAGACGGTTCAATGGAGATGGTTGATAGAGCCTGGTTGGAGAACCTTCTTGCTGAAATAGACAGATTCATCGTGGAAGGCAGAGGGATTGTGGCAGCAAACGAATACGGCGTGATGAGGTGGGTGCCTGGAGCCTCTGAGTTTATGGATGATTTGATGGATCTCTTTGAGGAACGTGGCCTCAACTATGCCCTTTGGGCTTGGGAACCGTCTTGGAAGGAGTATGTAGAGGAAGTGGACGCCTTCAACTTTCGTTTTGGCTCTGATCCCAGAAACAAAGCGGACGTAGCCAACAGCAGTCTGCAGAACGTAATTCTCAAATACTGGAAGCGCAACAATATCCGCCCCTCAACGGTAGATTGGTAACGTCTTTATATCACGGATTTTCTAGTAACCCTCCTGGCAACAATTCATTGCGAGCCTATCAAAGGTCCTTGGCACGACCTTCTACCCACCCTAACGAATCATGGCTTTGCTCACCGTTTTTAGCATTTTGGGCCTAAATAGGCCCATCTTTCCCTCACTCCGCTGGTATCTCCCAGTGCATAAGGTTGAACAACGAGGTGCGCCACAGCTCTCTTAATGTTGCCACAGGCAGGTTCAGATGGTGATCTCTGGTCTGTATGCTAAGTGTGCTTCCCGACACCTCTCCTATGGTGTTTATGGGTATCTGATGCCTCTCGCAGAGATCCGCAATGTCGTCGTGGTTTGCAGGAAGATATGAGATGACCACCCTTCCCTGATCCTCTCCAAAGAGTAGGGGAATGGTCTCAAGCTCAATCTCGTCAAGCATGATCTCTGCCCCTAAGAGGTCAGGGCTACTTATGCAGCACTCTGACAGGCAGACGGCTAAACCTCCTTCAGAGGTGTCGTGGGCAGAAGAGATGAGCTTGTTCTTTGCCAGCTCCACCAACAGCTGATGCAGGCGGTGCTCCTTCTCTAAGTCAACAGGGGGAGGACCTCCCTCTAAAACCCCCTGTAAAGACCAGTTGTATAGGCTTCCTCCCATGTGCCCTTTGGTCTCTCCTAAGACTGCCACAAGATCTCCTTCGGTCTTGAACCCCTGGGTCACCACCCACTCTAAGTTCTCAAGAATACCCACCATCCCTATGGTGGGAGTGGGCATTATGCCCTTTCCATTGGTCTCGTTGTAGAAGCTTACGTTTCCTCCTGTTACCGGCGTCTCAAGGGTCCGGCAGGCATCACCCATGCCCTTCACAGCCTGAGCAAACTCCCACATCACCTCTGGTTTCTCAGGGTTGCCAAAGTTGAGGCAGTTGGTGATGGCCTTGGGCATGGCCCCGGAACACGCAACATTGCGGGCTGCCTCGGCAACCGCTTGTTTGGCTCCCTCGTAGGGGTTGAGGAAACAGTAGTGGGGGTTGCAGTCGCAAGAGAGAGCCACCGCCTTGTTGGTTCCCTTTATCCTCACCACCGCTGCGTCAGAGCCAGGAAGCACCACGGTGTTTATACGCACCATGTGGTCGTACTGGCGCCAGATCCCCTCTTTTGAGGCTACCGTTGGGTGTGAGATCAGGGCTTTGAGGGCATAGGTAGGATCGGAGATATCGCCCTTCTCTTTCAGCCAGAATAGGCTGTGATTATCCCTTATCCTTCTCCGTTTCCCAGGATCCTTCTGAGGACGCATATAACAGGGGGTGTCGTCTGTTAGGGCCTGAGCAGGAATCTCCGCCACTGTCTCTGAGCCCACTTTCACCCTTAGCATACCGTCTCCCGAGACCCTCCCTATCACCACGGCATCAAGCCCCCACTTCTTGAAGACTGAGATCACCTTATCCTCTGTTCCCTTTCGGGCAACCAAAAGCATTCTCTCTTGGGACTCTGAGAGCATTATCTCATAGGGGGTCATTCCCTCTTCCCGTTGGGGAACCAGCTCAAGGTCTATCTCAACCCCTGTGCCTCCGTGGGCCGCCATCTCAGAGGATGAGCAGGTTAGACCTGCTGCGCCCATGTCTTGGATTCCCAGCACCCAGTCGTGCTGAAACACCTCTAAGCACGCCTCTAACAGTAGCTTTTCGGTGAAGGGGTCTCCCACCTGTACCGTGGGGCGTTTCTCTTGAGAGTCTTCGCTGAACTCCTCTGAGGCCATGGTGGCCCCATGAATGCCGTCTCTCCCTGTCTTTGAGCCCACGTAGATAACGGGATTTCCAATCCCTGTGGCCTGGGCCTTGAATATCTTGTCTTTCTTCACCACCCCCAGGTTGAAGGCGTTCACAAGGGGGTTTCCGTCGTAGCAGGGGTTAAAGGAGACCTCCCCCGCAACCGTGGGGACACCGATGCAGTTTCCATACCAGGCGATGCCTTCCACCACCCCGTCAAGGAGATAACGGTTGTGGGGATTGTCCAGATCACCGAACCGCAAAGAGTCCATTGAGGCTATGGGACGTGCCCCCATGGTGAAGATGTCTCTAAGTATGCCTCCGACGCCGGTTGCGGCTCCCTGCTTGGGTTCAATGTAAGAAGGGTGGTTGTGGCTCTCCATCTTGAACACTAAGGCCCAGGTGTCGTCCAAAGCTATAACCCCTGCGTTCTCCCCCGGTCCCTGGATCACCCATGGGGCTTTGGTGGGCAGGGTTGCCAGCAGGGTGCGAGAGCTCTTGTAAGAGCAGTGTTCGCTCCACATCACAGAGAATATACCAAGCTCTGTTAAGGTCGGTTCACGACCAAGAATGTTGAGTATCTTCTGGTACTCTTCTTCGTTTAAACCGTGGTCCCTTATCAACTCTTTTGTTATATCTTGCCCTTGCATTTTTTACTCCTTCAACATACATTTCTAACACCCCTTTGTATGGGATGCAGAGGATAAAAGACAATAGAGGAGGGAGAAAGAAAATGGATGCAGGAGATCTTCTCAAAAAGGTTAAGAAAGGTAGTGAAGCAGCAGCAGAGATCGTTAAGCTGAAGGTTAAGCAGGCCTCCCTTGAGAGAAGGATAAGCAAGCTGCACACCTATCTTGGTGAGCGTGTAGATTATCTCTTCAGCATAAATAAGGAAGAGATTGAGAAAGATGAGGTTGTTAAAGGGTTTATTGAAGAGATAGGCGATGTTCGCAAAGAGATTGAAGAGATAAGCGCCAAGATAGAACAGATCAAAGCCGACCTGAAAGAGGACGAAGAGGAAGAGGAGAACGAGGCCGGCAAGGAAGAGGCGAAGAAAGAAGGAGAGGGGGATGCCTCAGAGTAGCGAGGGTCTCTCTGTGCCCGAAGATGGGCTTCAGATAGTGGTTTATCCTGATCCTATTCTTAAGAGGAGATCTTCTCCACTTGAGGATATTAACGGAGAGGTGGCCAAATTCTCTGAGGCCATGATAGAGGCCATGTATCGTTACAAGGGTATAGGCCTGGCTGCTCCTCAGGTTGGTAAAAACCTGAGAATGCTGGTCTTTGATCTCGGAGCCCCAGAGGGCAACCCCAAACCGCACTGCTTAATAAACCCTGAAATAGTTGAAAGGGATGGCTCTGCAATTGATGAGGAGGGGTGCCTTAGCCTTCCAGGAATAAGAGCCAATGTTAAAAGGAGCGAGAAGATACTTTTAAAGGCCTGGACCCTTGATCAGAAAGAGATAGAGTGGGAGGCCCACGGGCTTTTGGCACGGATGCTTCAACACGAGATAGATCACCTTGATGGTTTTGTTTTTATTGACAGGCTGAATAAGGCTTTGAGAATGATAACCAAAAAGCGCTATCTCTCAAAATTGAAAGAAGAGAGGAAAAACAAAGAATGAGAATAGCTTTCGTCACTTCTGAGTTTGCCTCCCTCCAGAAGGTTGGAGGGCTGGCAGATGCGTCTGAGCCTCTT
>JALWSI010000209.1 GCA_027080315.1 bacterium
GCATAGTGCCCAGGGGATGGCAGAATGTGATGGAGGCGTACGTAGAGGGTATGCTTGACTTCATGCAGGACACCTTGGGTGGCAAAGACCCCAGGCCTTATCTTCCTCTCATTGCTACTGTTTTTCTCTTCATACTCTTCTCCAACTGGCTTGGTTTGGTTCCGGGCTTCACCGCTCCCACCAGCAACTGGAACACCACTATTGCTCCGGCCATTGTGGTCTTCTTCTTCTACCACTTTGTGGGTATCAAGAAACACGGTGTCATCAAGTATTTCAAGCATTTTGGAGGGCCTGTGTGGTGGCTGTCTCCTGTGATCTTTGTGCTTGAGACCATTGGCCACTTTGCAAGAATACTCTCGCTCTCAATTCGTCTTTTTGGAAACATCTTTGGCGAAGAGAACCTCTTCATGGTGCTTTTCACCCTTGTGCCTCTGCTGGTGCCTGTGCCAGTGATGTTTATGTCGGTCTTTTTCGGTCTCATTCAGGCGTTGGTCTTCACCCTGCTCTCTATTGTGTACATCGCTTTGGCGGTGGAGGATGAAGAGCATTAATTCTGGAGTATGAAACACGATAACCCCAACTAGTGAAAGGAGGGATAGACGTTGAGAAAGGTTGTTTACGGGGTTCTGGCTTCTTTAGCGGTTCTGGCTCTCGCTTCTCCTGCTATGGCCTCTGAGGCCGCTGCAGGGCTTGAGCTGAAGATAGCGGCTTTGGGCATGCTCAAGTTTGCCGCTATTGCCGCGGGTATTGGCTTGGGCATAGCAGCTGGTCTTTGCGGTATCGGTCAGGGTATGGCTGTTAACGCAGCCATGCAGGGTATGGCACGCAACCCTGAGGCTTCAGGAAAGCTCACAGTGGGAATGATCATCGGTCTTGCTATGATTGAGGCTCTCACCATTTACTCTCTGGTTGTGGCGTTGATCATTCTCTTTGCCGACCCATTCAAGGCTGTGCATCTTATTATGGGCTAAGCCTTAAAAGGCTGAGTATGGTGATAGGGGGTAAAAGCCCCCTATCACTTTCTTTAGCTATGTGAAAGTGAGCACAGACACCAAAAGGGGTAAGAATGAGGGTTAAGATCCCAGAGGTTACCATAGGAAGGCTCTCCCTCTATCTCAGGTGCCTCAACGAGATGGAGGCTGAAGGTATGACGGTGGTGTCCTCCGCTGAGCTTGGGAGGAGATCTGGCATAAATCCGGCTCAGATAAGGAAGGATCTTGCCTATTTTGGAGAGTTTGGAACCAGAGGAGTGGGGTATTACGTAAGTGAGCTTAAGAATAACATCAAGGAAGTTATGGGGGTTAATCGCCCCTACGAGGTGGCCTTGGTAGGAGTGGGTAACCTGGGCAGCGCTCTGTTAAGGTACAAGGGATTTCAGCGTCATGGTTTCAGGATAACAGCGGCCTTTGATGTTGACCTTGAAGACAAGGAGATGCCCGAGGGATGCACACTTTACCATGCCGATGATATGGAGAGGGTGATTCAGGAGAAGGGAATAAAGATAGCAATAGTCTCTGTGCACCAGTCCAGCGTTCAAGAGATTGTGGATCGCCTTGCCAAGGCCAAGGTGAAGGGAATCTTGAACTTTGCGCCCACAAAGGTCTCTGTTCCTGAAGGGGTCACCTTGAGGGATGTTGATATGGGGACCGAGCTTGATATTCTGGCCTTTTATTTGAGTCTTCAAGAGAAATGACCTTATCTTTGAAGATGGAGTTGATGGACTTTAAAAGCAGATTGATAGACCTTTTGATAGATAGATCCTTTAAGTGGAGTGAAGAGCCAATCTTTAAATTGGCTTCTGGCAGATTAAGCAACTACTACATAGACTGCAAACCCACCACTATGAGCCCAGAGGGCCTCTCCATTATTGGGCCCCTGCTGCTTTCTGTGGTTAAAGAATGGGGGGTGTCTGCTGTGGGAGGGCTCACCTTAGGAGCAGACCCCATCTCCTACGCTGTTGCCTATGCCTCCAGTTCTTCTGAGGAGCCCATTAAGGCCTTTGTGGTGAGAAAGGAGGCTAAGGACCACGGCACCGGAAAGTTAATTGAAGGGCCCGTTAGCCCTGGCGATAGGGTGGCCATTGTTGAAGATGTGATCACAACAGGGGGTTCTACTTTGAGGGCTGTTGAGGCTGCTAAGGTCTTTGGTCTTGATATTGCCGGGGTTGTCGCTTTGGTTGATCGTCAAGAGGGTGGTAAAGAGAAGATAGAGTCTGTGGGTTTGCACGTGGTCTCAATAGTCACAAGGGAAGAGCTTATCTCCAGAGTGAAGAAAGGATAGACTGGGTTTTACCTATTCCCGTTTTTTCAATGAAACAAGAAAAGGCCCTCTCAGCTGAGAGGGCCTTTCTCAACCTTAAAGCTTTTTGTTTATTCTTCGGTCTTGAACTGTTTAACTATGTTCTTCAGCTCTCCAGAGGCCGAGATAACCTCTTTTGACTGTCCTGTTAGGTCAACAGACTCCTCCTTAACCGTCTCTACCACGCCTTTCATCACCTGAATGCTTGCCGAGATCTCGTCCGCCTTTCTGGATAGCTCGGCGGTCTGCTTTGCTATCTCATTGAGGCCTATGTTCATCTCGCTCAGGTTGGTTTTCACCTGCTCCGTTTGTGCAGAGACGTTCTCTATGGCGTCTGCTATCTCGTCTGTCTGACCTGCAGACTCGTTCACCCTTCTGGTCACCTCTTTTGCGGTCTCTACCTGACTGTCCACCAATGAAACTATGGTAGAGAATGTCTCGTTTATCTCGTTGATGGTGTGAACGATTGAGCCTATGGCCTCTGTTGCTGACCGTGTCTGACCCTGCATGCCTTCAATCTTCTCGGTTATGTCCTGAGTGGCCTGGGCCGTCTGTCTTGCCAGCTCCTTAACCTCGGCAGCCACAACGGCAAACCCCTTGCCGGCTTCACCTGCCGATGCGGCTTCAATGGTTGCGTTCAATGCCAACAGATTGGTCTTGCTGGCTATGTCGTTTATCACCTCAACTATGTTGCCCACCTCTTTTGCCTGCTCCTCAAGGAGCTGCATAACCTGAGCGGTGTTGTCAGATTCGCTTCTGGCCTTATCAACAACACTGGCGGCATTATTGGAGTTTTCAGCTATCTCGTGAAGAGACCTCTCAAGCTCCTGCATGGCCTCTGCTATTGAGCGGACGTTTTGGGAAACATTGTCTGCGTTCTGGGCAATCATCTTGATGTTCTCGTTGAGGTTCTCCATTCCATCAACGATGTTGCTGCTGCCGGCAGTGGCCTCTTCGTTGCTGCTGGCAACTGTAGATATGTTGTTAGATATCTCTTCTCCTGCAATGGCTATCTGTTTTATCTGCTCAGAGGCGGATTCAGCCCCCGAGGATAGGGTGTTGGCCATGCTTTCCAGAGAATGGGCGGCCTCTTCCAGCTTCAGTGAGGAGTTGTTAAGCACCTTGATCTGTTTTGAAAGGGACTCTACGAAGTGGTTGAGGTGTTCAGCCATGTTTCCTATCTCATCATTGCTGTGAACCTTAAGTCGGGCCGTTAAGTCGCCTTTTTCAAGCCTTTTGGAGAACTCCACCACATCAAAGACCGGTATAAGCACCATTTTCTTGATGAGCTGGAGGGTGATAAAGAAGATGATGATGCCTATTACGAAGGAGATCACCAAGAATATCTGGGTCTGTATGACCCTCTTCTTTGCTTCCTTTGCGAACATGAAGACGGCGGTGTTCATCTCTTTCAACAACTTCAGGTTGTTGTCCATGATCCATTGGTAGGCCTTTTCGGCGTCCATTCCCATTTGGCGGGTTTCAATAAGCTTCTCAATGGTGGGTTTGAAGGTGTCCCAAATGGTCTTCACCTTCATCAGCTGGGCCCTTATCTTGGGGTTTCTGCACGGTGGCAGTGGAGCCGTCTTGGTTTCCTGTTTGGTCTTTGGATCAATGGTTGGGGCCGGCCCTCCGTTCATTAAGGCATCTAAGGTTTCATCAAACCAGCGTATGGCGGTCTTGGCCTCCTGCTCGGTGGAGTGATGAAGAGCGGCCTTTTTGAGCTCCTCGTTGGTGGCAACATGGGCAATCAGATGGTTAAGGGCGGATTTTGTCATCTTCTGTGTGAGCATTCGCTGTCTTCCTGCCATATTCACCACGAGGCCATCGGTCTTTGATATCTTGGTTATCCACAGGTTTTGGGCCAGTATGGCAACCAGCAGAACGAGGTTTATGCTAATAATCAACCCTATCTTGGTGCGCAGAGACATGCCCTTTTCATTTCCAACTCCCATGTTCTTACCTCCTTTCCACCGTTAGTGGCTTAGCTATCAAACCGGTTCACAACCTCCACCAGCTTCTGTGAAAGATCGGCAAGCTGTGTGCTTGCGTTCACCGCCTCTGCTGCGTTCTGGGCGGTCTCGTTGCTAACCTCGGTTATGTTCATCACGTTCTCGCTCACGTTGTTTGCCGCTGCCGATAGCTCTTCTGTGGCGGTGGCTATCTGCATCACCATAGACGACGCCTCTTCAACACGCTGCAGTATTTCGTTAAAGGCCACCCCTGCCTTACCGGCCATCTCTGTGGCAGCCTCAACCTCCTTTGATGTCTCCTCCATGGCGCTAACGGTCTCACGCACCCCGTTGTTTATGTTCTCTATGGCCTTCTGCACGTTGCCTGTAGAGTCAGCAGTCTGTTTTGCCAGCTCTTTCACTTCAGAGGCCACCACTGCAAAGCCTTTACCTGCCTCACCGGCAGAAGCGGCCTCAATGGTGGCGTTAAGGGCCAGAAGGTTGGTCTGACTTGCAATCTCGCTTATTACATCTATCACCTTCCCGATCTCTCTGCTTCTCTCAGCCAGTTCGTCAATGGATTGGGCCACGTTTTTAGAGACCTCTGAAGTCTTGTTTATGCTCTCAATGGTCTCCTCCACTACCTTGTTTCCTTCCATGGCCTTAACCTTTGCGTCGTCTGAGACCTGAGCGGCTTCTGAGGCGTTCTTGGCCATCTCCATGATGGTGGCGCTCATCTGCTCAACTGCCGCAGCAATCTGGCTCGCCTGCTGTGATTGCTCTTCTGCCCCGTTTGCCATCTGGTTGAGCATGGCCGAGAGCTCTTCAGAGGCAGAGGCCACCTGGTTGGCCACCTCTTGAACCTCTAACGCGGCCTCCTTCATGATTCTCTCATTTTCCTTTATCTCTTCCTGAGCTTTCTTTTCGTCTGTGATGTCAAGAAGGACCTCCATGCATCCAATCACATTGCCCTCAAGGTCTTTTAGGGATTTTGCCAACACCTCAAAGTATATGGTTTCTCCCCCTTTAGCTATCTCGGCAACATCGCGAATGGTCTCATCGCTTTGAAGAGCCCGTTTTATCAGACATTTGCTGGTGTCGCATTGGGCCGCTTTCACCGCCGAACCGCAGTAGGCTCCCACAAGCTCTTCTGGTCTCTTGCCCATGAGCTTTGCGAAGTACTCGTTGGCATAGGTGATCTTTAGGTCTTTATCGGTCACAAAGAAGGGGGTGGGTATGGAGGTCTTTATTGCCTGTCCCTCTCCTATCACCCCGTTTATCATCTCTTTCAGGGCCTGGGCCATTTCTGCTATCTCGTCGCTCCCTTTTATGTCTATCTGCTTTATCACCTCCCTTGACAGGTCTCCTTTGGCTATGGCCTTGGCTGCAGCAAGCACCCTGTTCACCGGTTTGGATACCGACACTGTGATTAGGAATGCAAAGATCAGGCCAAGGAGAAGGCCTATTACCGTTAATATCATAGAGGTTTTTACGTCTTTCTGGGTTATCTTATCAATGTCCCTTGATACTGCATCTTTGCGGGGGTCTATCACCTGCTCCATGTTGCTCTCTAAGAGGCTGTCTATGTTAGACAGATGGCTTCTCACCAAGCTGCCAATCTTTTCCAGATCTGCTTTGTCGTTCTCTGAGCAGCTCTGTCTCACCTTGCAGGCCTTAACAAGCTGTATGTGTCTGTCAAGGGCCCCTCTTATCTGGGGCAGTATGTCTTTGATCTTGTTTGCCGTCTCTTCAACCTCTGGGATGCCATGAGCTGCCCTTTTCCATTTCTCTACCCCTTCTTCTGCCAGGCTAAGGTACCTGTATGCTTTGCTTTTATTCTCTTCTGTGGGGTTTAGAGCGTAGCTGTTGAAGGCGTTGGCAAACCTTAGCAGATTCTGGCTCACATCCTCGTTGGAGATCATGTCCACTTCGTTCAACTGTTGGTAAGATACCATTTTTGTGTTTATCTCGTGGACAGTCTTCCAGTTCATGCAACTGACAAAACCCAGCACCGCTAAAACCACCAAAAAACCCCCACCTATCTTCACACCCAACCTCATCTTCATCCCTTAGCGTCCTCCTTCTGGCTACAAACGGTAACAATACTCAAATTTTTCATATACACCATTTACATTTTAGTGCCTTTGCCTTCTCATATCAACCTTGTTCTTCAAATCTGCTTGCCACCTCAACCAGTTTCTGTGAAAGCTCTGAGAGCTGATTGCTTGCGTTTACCGCCTCTGCTGCGTTCTGGGCGGTTTCGTTGCTAACCTCGGTTATGCGCATCACATTCTCGCTCACGTTGTTTGCCGCAGCAGATAGCTCTTCTGTTGCTGTGGCTATCTGCATAACCATGGATGAAGCTTCTTCAATGCGCTCCAGAATCTCCTGAAAGGCCGCACCAGCGTTGTTTGCCATTTCTGTGGCGGCCTCAACCTCTTTTGAGGTCTCTTCCATTGCTTTAACCGTCTCTTTCACCCCGTTGTGTATGTTTTCAATGGCGTGTTGCACGCTGCTGGTTGAGTCTGCAGTCTGCTTTGCAAGCTCCTTCACCTCTGCTGCCACAACTGCAAAGCCTTTACCTGCCTCACCGGCAGAAGCGGCCTCAATGGTGGCGTTAAGGGCCAGAAGGTTGGTCTGACTTGCGATCTCGCTTATCACGTCAATCACCTTCCCGATCTCTCTACTTCTCTCAGCCAGCTCGTCAATGGACCGAGCCACGGTTTGGGAGACCTCTGAGGTTTTGTTGATGCTTTCAACGGTCTCTTCAATCACCTTGCTTCCGGCCACGGTCTTCTCTTTGGCATTATCTGCTACCTGAGCGGTCTCTGCGGCGTTCTTGGCCATCTCCATGATGGTGGCACTCATCTGTTCAATGGCGGCTGCAATCTGGCTTGCCTCTTGGGACTGCTCTTCTGCTCCGCTGGCCATCTGGTTGAGCGTGGCAGATAGCTCCTCTGCTGCTGCAGCCACCTGATTGGCTATCTCTTTCACCTCTTCGGCGGTCTCTTTCATCAGCCTTTGGCTTTCCTCTATTGCCTCCTTTGCCTTCTTCTCGTCTGTGATGTCCAGAAGAACCTCCATGCATCCAGTCATGTTGCCTTCAAGGTCTGTGAGTTTTCTGGCCCAAACATCAAAGTAGAGAGTCTTGTCTCCCCTATCTATTACGGCTATGTCTCTTATGGTCTCGTCGCTTTGCATGGCTCGTTTTATTAAACATCTTTCTGTATCACACTGGGCTGTTCTGACTCTGGAGCCACAGTAGCTTCCAATAAGCTCTTCAGGCCTTTTGCCTACCACCTTTGCGAAGTGTTCGTTGGCAAAGGTTATGTTCAGGTCTTTGTCGGTTATGAAGAACGGGGTTGGTATGGCCCTCTTAATGGACTCTCCTTCTCCCACTACTCCGTCCATCATCTTCTGAAGGGCCTTGGCCATTCTTCCAATCTCGTCTTCACTGTCGGTATGGATCCTCTTGCTCAGGTCACCGTTGGCTATGGCTTCAGACACCTCTACAACCTTGTTCAACTCTCTGGTTATCTTCCAGGATATGAACAGGAACATTAGCACCAGAACCACCAATGCTCCAAGATTTGCCATGATGAGGCTTCGTTTCTGGTGGCTTAGCATGGTCTCTTCCGCTGCTATGTTCACCCCGTAAACCACTATTCCTACCGCTTTACCCTTGTAGTCCTTTAGAGGAATGCCGGTAATGACGGTATTCCCCAGTCTAACGTGTGGCAAAGAACCGTTTATGGCATTCTGGAAGAAGTCTTGGGGTAGCTTCTTCACCTTTGCCAGGAAGGTGGCCTTATTGGTTGAGGTTATGTAAACGTATCCATCTATTGTGGGGTGGTTCTGCAGGTCCTTCTTTATTCTCGTGGTTATTGGAAGGAGACTCTCTGACATGAACACCCCCAGGATGTCTTTGGGATTGGTATGCAGATAATGGAACACCTCTCTCAAAGGAATGAAGGCCTCTACTGAGCCCAGCACCTTCCCGTTTCTTCCCCATACCGGGGCAACTCCTCTTATTACGAAACCTCCACGCCCTGCCTCTATTCCCTTCACCGGTTTGTGGTATTTGTTCACATCAAGCACGGTCTGTCTGAAGGATGAGATGTCGTCTGATATGTCCTGTCCACTAAGGGTCTGGGTCTTTCTCCACACCCTCAGGAAGCTTCTGCCGTTTGGAAGGTGGAAGTGTATGTAGGGCTTGCCCCCTGTAACCCTCTGATACCCTTCTATGTAGGGGGCTATTATGTTTCTTAAAACCCCTCTTGCCACCTGAACCTGAGAGTCTCTGGGATCATCAATGTTGCCGTTGAGGGCAGTGCGGTAGGCTCGTTCAACGTCAGGAAGGCTTGAGAATAGGGCTGCCTCTTTCAAGGCCACATCTGCCAGCGTGTCAATAAGGCCTGTGAATGCCTTGGCCTCGGATTCGGCTTGGGTTTTAACCCTTGTTATCAGAATATTTTCTGAGGATTTGATTGAAAAGTTTAGCACCAAAGCACCGCACACTATTAGCACCACCACCACGGGTAAAAGAATCTTGTACTTTATGCTTAGCATCTTCCAGAGTCTCATCTTAACTTCCTCCTTTCAACCGCTGGGTTCGGTTGTTAACTTTGTCCCTTTTGCCATCTTGAATATTACACGCACTCTCTACCTTTACAGCGATTGATGCTCTGGGGTCAATACCTTATGGTTATGTGTAAACTTTGATTATCAACCTATGAGCTTTTGAAAACCATGGGAGAGATATGAAGACGAATAAAACCGTAAAGGCTGTTGTAGTTGCCGGTGTCTCCAGCGGTTCGGGTAAGACCACCGTTGTGGGTGCCATTGTGTCTGAGCTTGTGGCCCGGGGACTGTCGGTTCAGGTTTACAAGGTGGGCCCCGATTACATTGACCCGGGGCACCACCGTGCCATCACAGGTCGTCCCGTGCACTCTTTGGACATATGGATGATGGGGGAGGATGGGGTTAGGGCCAATTTCTTCAAAGGATTAGCGGGAGCAGAGGTGGCGGTGGTTGAGGGTGTTGGAGGGCTCTTTGACGGCATGGGAACCACGGAGCTTGCCAGCACCGCTCAGGTGGCGAAGCTGCTGGGTTTGCCTGTGGTGCTGGTGGCAGACGCCTGGGGTATGTCCCGCTCCGCGGCGGCACTAATTAAGGGATTCAAAGAGTTTGATCCTGATCTTAACCTTGCAGGGGTGATCTTCAATCTCGTTGGCAGCTCCGGACACGCCTCACTTCTGGAGCGCTCCCTTGAACCTGTTGGGGTGCCTTTTTTGGGGTACCTGCTGCGCAGAAAGGAGGGGGCTATCCCCGAGAGACACCTTGGGCTCAGGCTTGCCCAGGAGCTGGACTGGGAGAAAAGAATGGGAGTGTTGCAGGAGCTTGCCCGGAATATCCAGGTTGATGGGCTATTTCAGCTTGCAAAGGAGATTCAGCCTTTCTCCTCAACCCCCCCGTGGATCTCTGAGCCCTTGGGTCCTTTGAAGATCGCCGTTGCAAAAGACGCGGCCTTTGCCTTTCTCTACCATGAGAGCCTTGAGGCCATGAAGGAGGCAGGTGGGGAGCTGCTCTTCTTCAGCCCCACAAAAGGGGAGGGTATTCCCCCTGAGGCAGAGGCCCTCTACCTGCCCGGGGGGTATCCTGAGCTTTACGGCGAAGCGTTGGAGTCAAACCGGGCTTTCAGAAAAGATGTGCATGAGATGGTGGCTGGCAACTGCCCCATTTACGCTGAATGTGGAGGGCTGATCTACCTTGCAAACAGGGTTGAATACAAAGGACGGGTCTTTCGTATGGGGGAGGTGTTTCCTCTGGAGATCTCATTTGGAGGCAGGCCCTTACTGGGGTATGCAAGGGGAGAGGCAAGTGAGGCCCATCCATTTCTAAAAACTGGTCAGGAGGTTAAGGGGCATGTGTTCCACTACTCGGTGGCTAAGGTGAATGGTGAGGTGCAAAACGCCTATCGCCTTCACGTGCCCACCAGAGGGGTAGAGATTGAAGAGGGGTATGTGAAGAAGAAGGCCATGGCCAGCTACCTTCATCTCAACCTGGCCTTTGCCCACGAGCTTTTGGCTGGCCTCTGGGGGTAGCTGTGGAGAAGAACAGCGAGGCCATCTGGGTTCCCCTTCACTTCAGTCTGAAAGATAAACCGTGCCTCTTCGTTGGTGGAGGAGCTGTGAACGAGAGGCGTATTCTCTCTATTCTTCCCAGCAAAGCCATGATTATCCTTGTGGCACCTGAGATCACCCCAAAGCTGGCGGAGCTTGCCCACCAGGGTGAGATTGAGTGGCGCAGAAGGCCTTTTTTGCCTGAAGACGCTAAAGGGGCCTTTCTCGCCTTTGTTGCCGTGAATGGCGATCCTACCCCCATAGTGGAGGTCCTAAAAAACAAGGGAGTGCTGGTGAACCTCGCCTCTGCAGGCAGAGAGGGGGACTTTCTGGTGCCCTATGTGATCAGGGAAGGGGATGTTGTGGTGTCGGTCTCAACCTCTGGTCGTGACCCTGCCTTCACCAAAAGGCTTGGCCGCTGGTTGAGGGAGAAGATCTTTTCCTTTTTGAGAGAAGAGACCGGTTGAGGGCTGGGTTTGGGTAAAGGCAGAGGGGAGAGGTTTTACACCACCGGCGTTTGGGCTGCAGTTGCTGCAAAGGGGGCGGTCTTTTCTCTCTTTGGTCGTAAGGTTGAAGAGGTGGATGTTTGCATTCCAACGGGGGAGAGGGTGACTCTGCCTCTTGCCTCTGTCTATTGCCAGCGGGGTTCAGGCTGGGCTCAGGTGAAGAAGAGGGGTGGCGAGGCCCAGGACGTTACCAATGGCCTGGTGATTGAGGCCACGGCCCGTTTCTCTGAGAGAGCCGTGATGGTTTCAGGGGGCAGGGGAGTGGGCGTGGTGACAAAAAAGGGGCTGAAGGTTCCTGTGAACGAACCTGCCATAAATCCAGTTCCCCGCATCACCATCCTGAGGGCCATTGGCGAGGCCTTAGTGGAAGTTGGTTCAAACAGGGGAATTGAGGTGGTGATTGAGGTTCCCAGAGGTGAAGAGCTTGCCCTGCAGACCGCCAATCCCAGATTGGGCATAGCTGGAGGCATTTCTATTCTGGGCACAAGGGGTACGGTGGTGCCCTACTCAACAAAGTCCTTTCTTGACTCCATGAGGGTTGAGCTAAAGGTGGCTCGGGCCCAGGGCTTGAGAGAAGTGGTACTCACGCCGGGGAGGTCTTCAAGAGAGAGGGTTGAGAGGCTTCTGACCCACCTGCCGCGATTCGCCTTTGTTGAGATGGGCGATTTTGTGGCTTTTGCTGCAAGAGAGGCGGGCAGGCTTGGGTTTGAGCTATTGCACCTTGCGGCCCAGCCAGGCAAGATGGCCAAGGTGGCCATGGGGTTTAAGAACACCCATGCAAGGCGGCATCCGATGGACATGGTGAGACTGGCGGAGATGTTGGGTATTCAAGAGGTGGCTAAGATGAACACGGCGCGAGAGGCCTACTTGTTTACCGGTGGCGAGGGTTGGGAGAGGGTCACCACCATTGCCGCCCAGAACCTCTCTGAGTGGGCAGGGGGAGTTGCCGTTAAGCCCCACCTTCTGCCTCCGGAGTGATGGCATGGGCAGGGTGTTTGTAATAGGAGTCTCTCAGGCTTTTCCTCCAAAGCTGCCCTCTGCCTCCACCCTTGTGGGCTCAAAGGCCCATTTAGATCTCTATCCCCACTTTGAGGGAGAGAGGCTTCTGTTGAAGCCTCCCTTTGAACCGCTCTTCTCAAAGCTGGAGGAGAGGCTTGAAGAGGGGGACGTGGTGGTTCTGGCCACAGGGGATCCCCTTTTCTACGGCATAGCCCAGATGGTGGTGAACCGTTTTGGAAAAGAGAGGGTGGAGGTGATCCCCAATCTTAGCTACATGCAGCTCGCCTTTGCAAGGATGGGAGTTACTTGGCAGGAGGCAGGGTTCTTCTCACTTCACGGCAGGGGATTCAAGGGGTTCCTCAGGGCCCTTACCCTCGCCAAGAGGCATCTCTTTCTCTTCACAGACCCTGAGAACAGCCCTGGCAGATTGGGGAGGCATCTCGTTGATTGCCAGGTGAGTGGGGTTAAGCTCTGGGTCTTCTCCCGTCTGGGCATGCCTGATGAGGAGGTGATCTCACTTTCCCCATCTGAGGCAGCAGACCGTGAATTTGCCGAGCCCAACTGCGTGGTTTTGGAGAAGGAGAGGGAAGTGGCTCCAAGGGTCTTTCTTCCTGACTCAGAGTTCAGAACCGCCTCGGGGC
>JALWSI010000210.1 GCA_027080315.1 bacterium
GGCTGGCTGATGTGTCTGAGTCTCTTCCCAAGGCTTTGGATGAAAGGGGAGAGAAGGTTGCCGTCTTCATGCCTCTTTACAAGAAGATAAAGGAAGAGAGGCTGCTTGAGAAGACCGGCATCTCTTTTGAGGTTGAGATGGATGGCGAGCCTCGCCTTGTTAAGGTGAAACGCCTGTATGTGCATAAGTTTCCCGTTTATCTTCTTGAGTACGATCCTTACTTCAAAAGGGATAATCCCTATGGCACTCCAGAGGGTGATTACCCCGATAATCCCTATAGGTTTGCCCTGTTGGCCAAGGGGGTTCTTTTGACGTTGAAGGAGATGAACTGGTCGGTTGATGTGATACATTGCAACGATTGGGAGACCGCCTTGGTGCCAGTATATCTCAAAAACACCTTTGCAGACGATCCCTTTTTCAAGAGGACCAGTACGGTCTTCACCATACACAACCTCGCCTATCAGGGTGTCTTTCCCAAAGATGTCCTGCCCAAGATAGGGCTGGGCTGGGAGCTGTTCAACATTGATGGCTTAGAGTACTACGGCAATGTGAACTATCTGAAGGGTGGGCTGATCTTCTCTGACATCATCAACACGGTTAGCGAGACCTACAGCAAAGAGATTCAGTCGGAGGCCCTGGGCTACGGATTAGATGGGGTGCTCCGCATGAGAAGCCAGGACCTCTACGGGGTTATTAACGGCATAGATTGCGATGAGTGGAACCCTGCCAAAGATCGTCGGCTTTTCACACGGTACAGCCCTGACGAACTTTCTGGAAAGTATGAGAACAAGAGAAGGTTAATGGAGAGCCTTGGGCTGAGAGACTGGGATTCAAGGATGCTGGCAGGCATGGTGGGCAGGTTGGTTTCTCAGAAAGGGATAGATCTTCTACACTCGGTCCTTGGTGACATGGTGGACATGGGAATCTCCATAGTCGTTCTTGGATCGGGGGAGGAGAGATACCAGACCATGCTTGAGGAGATTAAGCAGCAGTATCCCGGCTATTTGCATGTTCAGATAGGATACGATGACACCTTAGCTGCCCGCATCTATGCAGGGTCAGACGTTTTTCTCATGCCTTCAAGGTACGAGCCCTGTGGACTGGGTCAGATGATTGCCTTGAGGTATGGCACCATCCCCGTGGTGAGAAAGACTGGGGGGCTTGCGGACACCATTGAAGAGTTTGACCCTTCCACCGGCTCGGGCAACGGTTTCCTTTTTGAGAGGTTTCAGCCTGCAGAGTTCCTTGATGCAGTAAAGCGGGCCCATAGGTGCTATGAGGACCAAGAGATATGGAACGGCTTGGTGAAGAAGGCTGCCGGTACCTGTTTCTCGTGGGAAGGCTCTGCTGAAAAGTACATGGAGCTTTACCGCAAAGCCAAGGAGAAGAGGCAGAATGAAGCTTAATCTTGAGGAGTACTTTGAGAGCACCCAGGGAACAGGTGTGATGGCTTCTTCTGATTCTGAGGGAAGGGTTAACATCGCCATCTACGCCAGACCCAGGATTCTTGAAGATGGAAGGATAGCCCTTATCTTGGCAAACCGCTTAACATTAAAGAACCTTCGTGAGAATCCTTACGCTGCCTATCTCTTTCTTGAGAATGGCCCGGGATACAAAGGGTTGCGCCTCTACCTAAGGAAGGTGGGAGAAGATAACGACAAAGAGAAGGTGAAAGCCATGCTGAGGGATCCCATGCACAAACGGGCAGATGAGGATCTTACGGTGGTCTATTTTGAGATAGAGAAGGTCCTCTCCCTTGTGGGACCAGCCCCTGTAGAGATACTTTGATCATCTATTTTTAGAAAAACCTTTTGGGTGAACTTCATGTTTGATCCTTCTCCCCTTCTTTTGATGGCTGCGGTTGTTCTGGATGCCATATTCAAAGACCCCCACTATCGTTTTCATCCTGTGCGTCTGGTGGGAGATCTGGTGGCTTTAGGAGAGGAGCTTTGCCGAAGGCTGCCCTTCTCTCAGAGAGCGCAGGGGCTGGTCTTGGTTATTGGGGTTGAAACCGCAACGGTCTTATCGGTTTTGCTTTTAGATCTCGCTTTTGCCCCTCTTCATCTTTCTTGGCTGGTGGTTCTATTCTTGGGTTATTCGGCCTTGGCTGGAGGCTCCCTCTGGGAGGAGATAGAGAGGGTTGGTGAAGCCGTTGCAAGGGGAGATTTAGAACTGGCCCGGGCGCAACTCTCGCTGCTGGTGACCCGTGACACCTCAAACATGAGCGCCTCTGAAGTTTTAAGAGCCTCAACTGAGAGCCTTGCAGAGAACACCCTTGATGGCATCGTCTCGCCATTGCTCTTTTTTGCTTTGGGAGGAGCACCCTTGGCCTTCTTCTTCAAGGCGGCAGACACCTTAGACTCTATGGTGGGTTACCAAACCCCAAGATACGCCCAGTTTGGCTGGGCGGCTGCAAGGCTTGATGACTCCCTTAACTACATTCCTGCCAGGCTAACGGCTGTGCTTGTGGCCTGCGCCGGAGTTGTAATGGGAAGGAGTTTTGGAGAGACCATGAAGACGGTGAAGCTTTTTTCCAGAAACTCCCAAAGCCCCAACTCAGGGTATCCCGAGGCGGCCTTTGCTGGTGCATTGGGGGTTAGGCTTGGTGGAGGTAAGTGTGTCTATTTCGGTGATGAGGTTGAGCTGCCTCCCATAGGTGACGGGAGAGAAGTGATCACCACAAGAGACCTGTTTATGGCTGTCAACTTAAGTAAGATCACCACCTTCTGTGCTTTGGTTGTTGCAATTGTTGTGGCTATCATCTGACTTGTTCACCCCTGAAGGCTGGTGGTAATAGAGAGCAAAGGGAGGAAGGTTATGGATTACATCTGGGCGCCGTGGCGAATGGAGTACATTGAGAAACACTCAGAGGCAAAAGAGTGCTTTCTCTGCCGTGCCGCTGCAGGGGATGACGATCTGGTGGTGGCCTGTGAGGGGCATTATGTGGTGGTGATGAACAGGTTTCCTTACAATTCAGGCCATATCTTGGTGGCTCCCAAAAGGCATGTCTCAAGGCTTGATCTGCTTGAAGAAGAGGAGAGGGCATCCCTAATGGAGGGAGTGACTCTCTTCTCCCAGGTGATTCAAGAGGCGTTGAATCCCCAGGGACAGAACATAGGGATAAACCTCGGCAGGGTTGCAGGAGCCGGTTTAGAGGAGCATTTGCACGTTCATATTGTGC
>JALWSI010000211.1 GCA_027080315.1 bacterium
TACTCATCCTTCGCCAAACGGATGAACATATTTTTTCCCGTCATGCTCTTGGACTTGTGTGCAAAGTTCAGGTAGTTTATAAGCCCCTTCTTCTCAAGCTCTATCCCTGCTTCTATCACCTTCACCAGCTCAGAGTTCCCCATCTTTCCTTATCTCCTTTCTAAAACTTAGAGTTATTTGGATGGCGAACGGTAATCGTTCACCATCCCAAAAGTTATACTTTAATAACTCTAAGTCAACCTTCTCACTTTCTCACTTCAACAACGGTGCTAACCGAATTCACCTTCACAGGTGCATACTCTGTTTTTGGAAGCTTCAGAAACTCCCCTACTGAGGAGGGCACTAAGCTGTAGTAGAGGGTGGCGGTGATGGTCACCGGTCCTGGAGCCACTGTTGCCGGTATCTTCCACTTGTAGTTCTCCACTTTGGTCTCTCTGGGCCCTATGCGGTAATCTACCAAGGTGTTCTTGGCGGTGTACCACTGGCAAATGGTCTGACGACCCTTTGGATCCAGGAAGGGCTTGCGGAATATTCTTGCGCCATCAGGAACATCACCGTCTCTCTTCACACCCTTGAAGTTCTTTATCCCCAAAATCTCGCCCATGGCCTGGTAAGCGTAGGCTTTAGAATCGGCAATGGTGTACTCCTCTCCCTTGAAGCCTTTGGGAGTCACAGGAATACTGAACTTCTTCCCTTCAGAGTCAACTGCCCACACCTCTAACCACAGCATCCTCTCTTCAGTGGAACCAGAAGGAATGTAGTGACCAACCTTGCCATTGAACAGCTCTACCCTAAAAGGAAGGGTTGAGCCCTGCTTCACAGAGGCTTTTTTGGTATAGATAGCCACATCAACAGATCCTGCCAGCTTACTGGCAAAGTGCGCTCCGTGGAAGGTGTGATGGGCTATGTCTTTTCTCTCTGGCCCCATCCCAGTTGATTTGCCTGGAGCATAGTACATGTGACAGTCCTGACACCTTACGCCCTCTTTGGCATAGGGGCCTTCCTTCCACTCGCGGTATGTGCTCTTAACCCATGCCCCGTAGGGGCTTGCCTCGTCATGGCAGGTTGCGCACATCTCTGGACTTCTCAAAAAAGAGGAGTAGTGGGTACCATGAGGGGCCTCGGCGTCTTTTCTTGGGCCTTCTTTAACATTGTTGGGCTCAATGGTGTAGCTGAAGTTGTAAGGCACCTTCTCGGTGGTACCTGTAATGTTATGACAGATCTCGCAGCTCACCCCCTCATTGGCTCTGGTGTTGGCAGAGGGAGACTTAGGAGGAATGTCGCCACTAAGAAAGGCAAGAGGGGCATGGCAGGCTATACATCCAGCCTTAACCCCGGCCACCTTCTCCAGTTTCTGCGCGTGGGGCAGAGCCAGCTTGAAGTACTCAACATCGTCCCACCCGTGAGTGAAGGATTTAGCCATCAAACTCTGGCTCCACTCCTGGTATATCTCTCTATGGCACATGCCGCATTTTTTAGGGGACTTAAAGTCTTTGTAGTGATACTTCCCCATCTCGGCAGCCCTGGATCCCACGCTAACAAACAGTAGAAACCCCAGCGTTAAGGCCGCTACAATGCTCACCTTCCTCATAACTCACCTCCCATAAACAAAAGATTATTTACGTTAAAACCCTACCAGTTCTCTCCCCAAAGCTCAAAGTAAGCCCTGGGATGGGCACAAGCCGGACAGGTCTCAGGGGGCTCAAGCCCTTCATACACATATCCACAGTTTCTGCAGCGCCAAAGCACCTTCTCTGGACGCTTAAAAACCCTATCTTGCTCAATGTTAGAAGCAAGGTCTAAGTAGCGCTTCTCGTGGTACTTTTCAGCAACTGCAATGCTTCTCATAATAACGGCAATCTCAGGAAATCCCTCTTCTTCTGCTGTCTCTGCAAACTCGGGATACATCTCGGTGTACTCATAGTTCTCTCCTGCAGCAGCCTCTTTCAGGTTCTCCAAGGTTGAACCGATCACCCCAGCGGGAAATGCAGCGGAGATCACCACCTCTCCCCCCTCCAAAAGCTTGAAGAGTCTCTTGGCGTGCTCTTTCTCCTGGTTTGCTGTCTCTTCAAAGATATAGGATATCTGTACATACCCCTCTTTTTTAGCCTGACTGGCAAAGTAGGTGTATCTGTTCCTTGCCTGAGACTCCCCTGCAAATGCCGTGAGGATGTTCTTCTCCGTCTTTGTACCTTTCAGCTTACCCAATTTCACGCCTCCTTTCTCTGGTTAAACGTTCTCTTTACCACTATCCGTTATTCCGTACTTACACCTCACTGGGCTATCCACATAGCCCAGCTTCTTTAAAACCTTTATGTTGGCACTCACCTCTTTAGATTCCACCCCAACTGCCTCAGCTATCTGTTTCGGAGCCAAAGGCTTCTCTGTTTCATTCAACACAGACAGAATCTTCTTCTGAACATCTGTCAGCCCTTCACTCATCTCTTCTCCTCCTTACCAGCTCTCCTCAGTTTTCCTCCCAGGATTATTCTCTTCCATCTCATCAGAACACTCCGGACAGATCCCCAGAATATTCACAGCGCACTCTAATATGATGTAACCCGTATCCGGATCATATCCCTCTCTTATTTCTGGAAAGTCTTCAATGTGGTAATCAGCCACCTTGCCACAGCGGATGCAGATTATATGGGGATGTGGCCACACCCCTCCATCAAAGCGCATCTTCTTGCCAGCCACTTCAAGCTTCTTGATCTCTCCCATTGAAGCAAGCAGCTCCAGGTTTCTGTAAACCGTTCCCAGGCTGATGTTTGGCATGGTCTTCTTCACCTCTACATATACTTCGTCAGCAGTAGGATGTGATTTCATGTTCCGGATGGTCTTCAAAATCGCTTCTCGTTGCTGAGATCTCTTCATCACTCACCTTCCAATAATAGTAATTTTTCTCTTTTAGATATATCCCTACTCCCAAATGTCAATAGTCAAAAGAAAAATTGTAACCACCAAAATTTTAAAACTATCGCATCCCCCAACAACTGAAACATTATCTATTTCTGGCTTTGATATAAGCCTTACTCACCAGCAAGCTTAACTCAAACAACACTATCAGGGGCATAGACATCATAACCTGTGAAAGTACGTCTGGCGGTGTCAATACAGCACCAACCACAAAGCTTATGACCCATATAACCCTGCGATAAGAAGAAAAGGTCTCTATGGGCACAACTCCCGAGGAGGTGAGAAAGAAGATTACAACGGGCAATTGAAACACAAACCCAAAAGCTATCATCAACTTAAAAACAAACGAAAAATACCTCTCAACAGTAAGCATAGGTTGGAACCACGGGGCAGAAAAGTGAAGAAGGAACTTAAATGCCATCGGCAATATGGCAAAATATGCAAAGCTCATACCACCTGCAAAAAGGAACACTGAAACCACAAAAAGAGAGATAAACAATCTCTTTTCTCTGGGGTATAGCCCTGGGGCTATAAACATCCACATCTGGTAAGCAATAATAGGAAAGGCAAAGATCACTCCAGCAGCCAATGCTACCTTCATGTTAACCACAAAGGCCTCTGTGGGAGCCACAAAGATTAGGTTTCCGCCATAAGGATGTCTGAAAAACTGGATGATTTTATTAGAGAATGGGAAGGCAGCAATGGCAAAGGGAATAACAGACCCTAAGGAGATAAGAAGCCTTCTCCGTAGCTCCTCTAAATGGTTTATCAATCCTGGTTCTTCATCCTCGTCGGTTTCTGGGTCATTGTTTCCGCTTATACTGCTTCTGATAGATGCGGTTTCTTCGCGCAAAGATTGGATGGTTTGAATAACCCTTTCCGGACCCAGAAGCAAAAGGGCCAGAAAAAGCACCACCATAGCTTCGTTAAATCCTATCACGTCCTCTCCTAATCACATAGAAATTTGAGGGGTGTTCAGGTTGTAATGCCCACACCTTCTAAATTCACACGAGAAACCTACCCCCCCCATAGCAAACCCTAACCTCTGGCTTCTACAAAGAAAGGGGTCCACGCCCTCAAAGCAAATCATACGTTAGTAGAGCAAATAACCTCTAACCTAGGCTTTCCCCTTCTTTCCCAAATTCAGGACGCTATCTGGTCACCTAAGGAAAGCCCGCCCATCTATATACTTAAGGTTTTATGTGGCAGAGTTGTTCTACTGCATCTTGTTCAGAGGGGCAGTGGTTTTCTCTTCTCCCGAACCCTCCTCGGGCGGAACTTTGACAACCTCTTCAACCTCCTTCGCAGCCCTTCTGAACTCCCTCAGAGCCTGTCCCATGCCCCTTGCAACCTCCGGTAGCTTCTTGGCACCAAAAAGAAGAAGGACCACCACAAATATCAGTAATATCTCTGAAAATCCTATACTACCCATTCTTTCACCTCCTTATTGCTCTGTGTGCCCCTTTCTACTCCTATCACTTCACTTTACACAACCTTTCTTAAACAAACGCTATGATAGAAATATCTACCCTTGCTATCTACACTCCTTATTAGGAACACGCATTCCGGGTTCCCCAAGATTCCACAAAGGAGCCCCATAGCCCTTAGGTTTGGCCTCTTCCAAATAAGATTTAATGGCTCTGGGCCCTTCGTAGATACAGGTCTTGTTTGGATTGGTCACCACTAAGGTGGGAACCATTCTACCTCTGAGAGAAAGCAGCTCTTTAAGGTTCCAATCAAGAAGGGCCCTTATCTCTTTCTGGGTGCTCTTATCAGGCAGAGGAACACTATTGTCTGGCGCCTCGTGAAGCTCTTTCAGAAGCTCCCAGATGTCTCCCCCTGCCTTCAATCTCTTCACCAGCTCACAGCTTTTGGCAAAGGCCCCTTTATGGACCAACACGTCCCTGAACACTATCTCAACCTTCAGTCCATCCACCTCTTTGCTTAAGGCGTCTATGACGCTCGCACACCCCGGGCAGTCTAAATCAAAAAAGAGCTCCCACTTTCCGCAGGTGGTGCCCTTGTCATTGCGCCAGGTGAACAGTTTATCCAGCATCTCCTTCTGGGCTTTGTAAGGGGCCTTAGGGGTGGTTGCAGGCGAAGAAGCTGCTGTCACTTTAGGTCCAAAAGGGGGGAAATAGAGCATGTGTGAAGCAAAGAAAGAGAGCACCACAAGCACCACGCAGACCTTGGCGCTATCCCAGCTCCAGTTAACAAGGAAAAGCAAAAAAGTGACTGTCTCCACCTCTATGCAAAGGGGACATATCTTATGGAGCACTGCCACCTGCACCATCACCAGGTAGAGGGAAAAACCCACTCCAATTGAGAGCCACAGCCTTAATCCCCTCTTGTAGCACATGAGCACCAAGGTGATCACAAAGAAGCCCAGACCGAGCAAAGGCAGGGGAACTCCCATTATGGATGAGTAGTGAGAAGAGGCCGCAAGGCGACAGCCGGTAAAGGGACAGAGCTCTTTTTGGGTAAAGATTGAGGCCACATCCACCGCCACTGTGGCCACACCCACCAATATCAAAAACAGAGAGATAGTTGTGCGTTTATCCCTACCCTCAGATTCAAACATCACGGCCTCCCTTAACTGCAATGAGTAAAGTGGACTTTCCCGTGGGACTTGAGATCCTCTCTGCCTTCTCAAAGAACCTTCCAAAAAGGCTCTCCTCTTCCTTTCTCATCCTCGCCGCATTGAGAGAACCCAAGGCAAACAGGCGAACATAGTAAAGGGCTTTAACCAAAGGATGGGTGGGCATCTCGTGCTCCATCATTAGAAAGGTGCCTCCTGGTTTTAGAACCCGCCTTGCCTCTGCCAAAGCCCAAAGGGATTCCTGACCTTTAAGCTCGTAGAAGGCATGAGAACAGGTTACCGCCCCAAAACACTCTGATTTAAAGGGCAACCTTGTGACGTTGCCAAGCACCCACAAGACCTGGGAGTCCTTCTCTTTTGCCTTGTTCAACATGCCCTGTGAGAAATCCAACCCCACCACCGTGGTTTCATGATCCCTTCTAAGGCGGGAGGCCACAGAGCCCGTACCTGTACATATGTCCAACAGGGGAACCCCTTTCTGAACACTTATCTGACGAGATAAGAAGCCCCTTAGCTCCCCTGCAATATCCTTTGAATGCAGGGCAATCACCTTGTCGTAGAACCGGGAGAAGAGATCGTAGTATGCTCTTCTTACTCTTCTCATATCACCTCCTGGTCAATGATCCCTTTTACCCCGTTGAGGGTTATGAAACAACAAGCCCCTGTGAAAATAGGCCCCTTTGTGGTAGCATGTAGTAAAACAGAGAGAGGTGAAAGCCATGAGAGAGATTAAAGAGATCGCCAAGGCCATTAGAGAGGCCGAGAGGATAGTGGTCTTTACAGGAGCAGGAATCTCTGCCGAAAGCGGGGTACCTACCTTCAGGGGCAAAGAGGGGTTATGGAAAAGGTACAGGCCCGAAGAACTCGCCACCCCCCAGGCCTTTGCCCGAGATCCCAAGCTGGTATGGGAGTGGTACAACTGGAGAAGAGAGCTGATAGCGCCTCTTCAGCCAAATCCCGGTCATCGGTTTGTGGCAGCCTTGGAAACCTTAGGAGCCCAGGTGACTGTGGTAACCCAGAACATTGACGGACTTCACAAAAAGGCTGGTAGCACCGTGATTGAAGAGGTTCACGGAAACATTTGGCAGGTTAGGTGTACCAAAGAGGGCACCATCACAGAGAACACCCAGGTGCCTCTTCCTGAGATCCCTCCCCATTGCCCTGAGTGCGGAGCCCTTCTCAGGCCCAATGTTGTATGGTTTGGGGAGGCTCTGCCCCAGGATGTATGGATGCGTGCCTTGGACGCTGCTTCAAAAGCCGACCTGATGCTGGTTATTGGAACCTCTGCAGTGGTCTATCCCGCTGCGGGACTCCCTGAGAACACCCTTGCTGCAGGGGGAAGGGTTGTTGAGATCAACCCTGATCCCACTCCCCTCTCAGGTACTGTAACCTGGTCACTTCGTATGAAGGCAGGAGAGGCGGGAAGGGCGTTGGCAGAAGAGCTTGGCCTAAACATCTAAAGTTCAGAGCCCTGCTATCTTCTCAACAGCCTCTTTTATCTCCTTTATCTTGTAGGGTTTCTGTAGATACAGCTTGGCCCCCATCCTTATGAGCTCCTCTGCCGAGCTATCGAATGGATGACCCGATGAGATAATCACCTTTGCTTGGGGATCGTAATCTAAGATAAGCTTCAATGCGTCCTTTCCTGAAAGGACCGGCATAGTGATATCCAAAAAGACAAGATCGGGGTTCACCTCTTTGTAGAGCTTTACCGCCTCTTCTCCGTCTTTTGCCAGCACCACTTTATGACCAAGATGGCCTAAAACGGTATTGCCAATATCCCTTATTATCTCTTCATCATCTGCCACAAGAATGGTAAGCTTCCTCACAGAGGTTTTATGGACCTCCTTAATATCCTCTTTTTTATCACTCTTTTTTTCTTCTCCATCTCTACTATCAATCGCAGGTATATAAAAGGTGAACTTGCTTCCTATTCCCCTTTCGCTCTCTACAATAATCCATCCACCATGCTGCTTAACCAGTCCATACACCGTGGCTAAACCCAATCCTGTTCCTTTATCTATCTCCTTAGTGGTGAAGAAGGGATCAAAGACCTTTGAAAGCACCTCTTTATCCATGCCACAACCGTTATCTTCAACAGCAAACACCACGAATCGCCCCGTTTTAGCATAGGGGAATTGAAGCACATAGTCTTCCTCTATCATTATGTTCCTTGCCGAAAGTAGAATCCTTGGTGGGTCCTCTTTAAGTCCCGTAGCATGCTCGCACCTTCCCTCTATTCTATCCATCAGAGAATCCTTTGCATTCAGACACAGGTTCATTAATACCTGTTGAAGCTCTGAAGGATCAGCCTTAACCTGCCATAGTTCCTCCCCATACACCGTCTCAATAGATATCCTTCTGTCTATGGTTCTCTTCAAAATCTCAACCGTCTCTTCCACTACAGAGCGAGGATCAACCACCTTCATCATCACAGGAGCCTGCCTTGTGAAAGCAAGAAGCCTCTTGGTTATCTGAGAGGCCTGTTGGACCACCTTCTCTGCAGACTCTGCATACTTGGCCATCTCGCTATAATCACCTCTCTCTTCAGCGGTTAAGGTGATCAGGTTGAGGTTTCCAAGAATGGCTCCAAGCATGTTGTTGAAGTCATGGGCTATCCCCGATGCCAGAACCCCTATTGCCTCCATACGCTGGGCATGGGAAAGCTGTTGCTCCAACTGGTGCTGAACGGTTATGTCTATGAAACTCACTATGCCTGCCACATTGCTATTTGAAATGTGCCCTAAACGGGAGAATTGGGACAGCACGTATAAGCTACGCCCCTCCTTTGTTTTGGCCATCTTCACAACAGGAGCCAGCTCCCCCTCTAAGGGTTCAGATGGAATAGCCCCCTCCACGCAACCCTTGCAGGGAGGAAAGACCTGAAGAACCTCGCACACAGTTCTTCCCAAGGCCTCACCCTCTGAGAAGCCCGTTATGGATCCAGCAGCCTTATTCCAGAAGAGGATCTTCATGTTCTTATCCACCAAGGCTATGCCCGATGGCAAAGAATGTATCACGCTCTCCATAAACTCCCGGGAAATGGTGGTCTCCCTAAGTTTTGAAACCATGGTGTTGAAGGCATCGGTCAGATCTTTTAGCTCACCGGAATCAAAGGACTGGATTCTAACCGAAAGATCCCCCTGATTAACCTGCTTCATCCCTTTCAAAAGGCTATCTATGGTTCTGGATATCCCTCTTCCTATGCGAATGGCTATTCCCAAAGATAGTAAGAACACCACAAGTATTATTAGGGTGATGGGAAGCATAACCCTGTAGAGATTGCTTCTCATGATCTTTTCGGTATGCAAGGCCACTCCTGAAAAGACCCCTTTTGAGAGCCGCATAGACTGCATCACGCTATCTGTCTCCACCTTTGCCCCAACCACCAGCAGGTATCCATCACGCGATCTCTCTTGCAAAGGCACCAGAAAGGCAAAGCACCTCTTTTTTATCCCATAACTTCCTGGTGGAGCCCAGTTGTAGAAACCACTTGCATAGTGACCCTTGGCAGCATTCTTAAACATTCTTATCAGGGCAGGGCTATTAGCAATAAACTTTGTGTAGTCATGTCCATTAACCTCAGGCATAGGGTGCGCCACAGCCAGATTCTTATCTGGAGCAATGAGAAAGGTGTAGCCATGGCTTAGGAGGGGTTGAGCCGCTATATTGTAGAGTTCTTTATCTTTCACCATCTCATCCAAAGTCTCCGGATGTTGCTGAAGATAGAGAGAGACCTCTAAAGCCACATCCAAAGCCTTCTGGCGGGTTAAGGCCTCCATGTGGGCCTCCACCTTCTTTTGAATTCTGTGTTCCGCCTCTGAGAATCCCCTTAGCAGGGTTGACCGTATCTGTGAAACTACGCTCTGTCTATAAGAGAGAACCGCCACCAATCCTGCCACTAAAGGAATAACGCTGGCCACCAGTATTATGAGCAGGATTCTGTGAAAGACCTTTTTGGGCACTTTAATTCCCTTCTGGAGAGTCAATAATGTCATCAGCCCTAAGCAGAACGGGCCTTGGGATGGTGATGTTCAGCTTTCGGGCCACAGTAAGATTAACCCTTATGTGTCTGCTGTTGCTGGGACGAGAACGCAGTTTGTCAGGAGAAAGTCCAGAAAGCACCTTGTAGGCCATATCTGCCGCCTCCTCCCCAGCCTCGTAATAGCTAACATACTCTGAGAGAACCGCTCCCTTCTCCGCGATATCTCTAGTTATACCCACCACGGGTACCTTATTCTTCATGGCAACATGCAAAGCCTTATTCAAGAAAGGAGATGAATATAGTACGGGATCGGGAGCGAAATAGAGAAGATCCACCTTTTTGGCAAGCTCATCTATCTTCCTTAAGCTTTCCTCAAGCTCAGAGCTATTAAGAAACAAGAGCTCAGGTTTACCCCCCAAAGAGCTTAATGTTTTTGCAAAGTCTTGAGAGGTGATCACCGCTGGACGGGTATCGGGGAAATACACAATCCCCACCTTTTTGGCCCAAGGAAATGCCTCTATGATAACCTTCACCCTCTCAACTACAGGGATCTCCACTCCGATACCTGCCATGTTTTTGGGTGGGGATAGATATGACGGAATTATACCCGTACGGTCTGGAGAGGTGGTTGCTGTGAAGATTAAAGGTATCTTAGAACGCTCTTTTTGAAGCACCTTCTTGGCCTCTAAGGCAGCAGGAGTGCCCAAAACAAGAAAGATATTTGGCTGCCATTGAATCAGCTTTTCTGCAAACTTCTTCGCTAACTCCCTATTCTCATCACAAGAAAACCGCAACACTTTGAGGTTAACCCCCTCCACGTAGCCCTTGGCCCTCAGGGTATCCATAAATCCGTCAAAAGCATTACAGTACGCCGGAACCCTGTCACTCCACTGAAGCACTGCCAGCTTGTAACTCTCCTTCTTAGTGCATCCTTGAAAGAGCAACACCAACACAGGCAAAGAGACGATAAAAAGTTTTGAAAACACCCGTTTATTTATCCTTATCATCTCCTTAGCGGAATCTCCCTATATTTCCTCTCCTATTGAGAGAAGTGTACCTGAAGAACGATTTTAGTTCAATGTACCAATTTGGGGGCATCCTTATCAGAGTTGATGTCTATTATTTCCCTTGCCTCCAACATGATACTCCGAGGTATGTTTATACCCAAGGCCCTCGCCGAGCCTATGTTTATGGCCAAATAATGGCTTTGTCCTGGACGCGGAGCGATCTTACGTGGAGGGGTTCCATGAAGCACCATGTCAACCATATCCGCTGCCTCCACACCTTGTTCGTAATAGTCTGAGTATAGAGCCAAAAGGGCACCACTTTTCACAGAGTTTATGGTCACTCCTGTAGTCGGCTTTCCCTTGGACAAAGCCTCATCAATAACCCCTTTAAGGGTAGATGGAACATAGAGTACAGGGTCGGTAGGTAGATAGATAACATCACATTGTGAGCTTATCTTTCCTATCTTCCTAACGGCAGCTCTGGGACCTTCCTTTTTTGACAGCGCAAGGGTTATTGCCCTTACTCCTTTCTCTTCCAGTATCGCCCTGGCTTCGGTGGCGGTTATACCCGCTTGAGGATTATCAGGGAAATAAGGGATCACCACCCTTTTAATGTGAGGAAGAACCCTTAGCAAAAGATTCACCCTCTCTCTAACCGGCGTCTCAGCGCCTATACCTGTTATTCCTTTTTGAGGATGATAAGAGTCTATGACTCCAGTCAGATGAGGAAAGGCGCACCCAACAAATACCAAAGGAATTGATGAGCTTTCAGGGTGCAGGACCTCCTTTGCTGCAAGAGTTGCTTTGGTTCCAATGGTGACGATGAGATCCGGGCTCTCATTTTTCCACCTATTGATCACCCTTTTGGCGAGATCGTAATCGCCCTTTGCTATCACACGTTTAATGTCAATATTAACCCCGGGTTTGTATCCCTTACTGCCAAGGCTCTCTGTGAGCCCATTGTATGCATCGTAATAAACCTCTGCCACTCCCCATTGCAGCACCCTTACTGAAGGAGAGTCATCGCTGCTACACCCTAAGCAACAACAAAAAAACAAAACCACAACGATAAAACATATTCTCTTAATCAAACGGCAACCTCTCGCCTCTAATACAAAATAGGCTTTAATCTTATCCTTCTCTCCCCTTCAACGCAAGGGAAGAGAAGTCTCTAAAGATAGATACTTTTGAAGCTAAAAGCCCTTCAACTGACTGCCATTTCCTTCAGTCTTCTGATCCTTTCCTCTGTGGGGGGATGGGTAGAGAAAAGATTCATTAAAGACTGACCTCTAAAAGGATTCACTATGAACATATGGGCGGTGGCCATATCTCCTCCATTCAAAGGTATCTGAGACACACCAGCTTCCAGCTTCTGCAAAGCGCTGGCAAGGTAAAGAGGATTGCCGGCAAACACCGCTCCGTCTCTGTCAGCGTAGAACTCCCTCGCTCTTGAGACTGCCTTCTGGATCAGAATCGCCGCTACGGGGGCCAACATACGCAGCACCCAAGCGCCCCAACCACCGCCCGGCGCCGATCATGGCCAGCCTGAGCACCCGACCCACGGCGCGCCACCCGCCTCGTGCCCGGCATGCTCGACGTCACGGACATGATCTGCCTCGGTGCCGCCTGCTGCTCGCTTCGCTCCGACGACTCCGTGTGGTGCTGGGGACGGGCCTACGCCGGCGACCTCGCGACGGCCAAACTCGGCATTCACCAGCCGCGCGCCGACGACCGCATCCCCGAGCCGGTGCCGGGACTGGAGGATGTGCGACGCGTGATTCCCACAACCACTGTCTCTGTGGAAACCCAGACTGGACATGAGGTCTTGATCCTTGGAGCAGCCCTGCTCGACCTCACCGTGGAAGACCCCGGTGGACATCCCGCACCGA
>JALWSI010000212.1 GCA_027080315.1 bacterium
GAAGAGGGAGGCAAAGCACTTTTTACAAGCGTCTATGATGGTCCTTTCCCCTCTTATATTAAGATAGGTGTCCTGCTGACCCGCGAAAGAGGCGTCTGGAAGGTCCTCTGCAGTGGCGGAAGAGCGTACAGCCACATCGGTGTCGGGACCGTACTTTTCGCATAGCTTCTGATAACACGAGGTTATCTCTTTGGTGAGCTGCTCCGGAAATTCAGAGTGGTAGATGAGGTCCCTTATTTTCTTTCCTGTGATGCTGATACTCTCAATGTCGTGGGTGTCAAGGTTCTTGAGGATGCTCTCAATGTGGCTCTTTAGGTTGTTGTACTTCACAACATCCCAGTAGGCATCAACGGTTATGGCAAAACCATCGGGAATGTTGATGCCCTTTGGAGTGAGCTCTTGGAACATCTCTCCCAAAGACGCGTTTTTCCCACCAACCAGTGGTAGGTCTTCCATGGTGATCTCTTCGTACCACTTGATGTACTTCATGCTCTATCCTCTCTCTCCTTCTTTAAAGGATGTGGATTTGAACCTCTTCTAATCTCAATAGCCCTCCTGTGGGCTATAAGTCTCTCCTCTTCAGCCACCACTACAGCGTGGGTGGCAAGCTCACTGAAAAGTTCTTCTCGCACCTGAATGATGCTTGACTTCTTCACGAAGTCTCCTGTGTTTAGTGGAGAGGAGAACCGGGCACTTCCCCCAGTGGGAAGCACATGGTTTGGCCCGGCTATGTAGTCTCCAATGGGTTCTGTTGAGTATTGTCCCAAAAATATAGCCCCTACGTTTTTGATAAGGGGCATAATCTCCCAAGGATCCCTTGTAATGATCTCCAAGTGTTCAGGGGCTATATCGTTGGCAAGCTCAACCATATCTCTTAAGGACTCTACCACCAGAACCGCTCCAAACTTCTCAATGGCCTCTTTAGCCACCTCGCCCTGGGGTTTTGGCAGCGCCTTAAGCTGTGCCTCTACCTCTTTAACCACAGAGTCTGCCAACTCCCTTGAGGTGGTGATGAGTATTGATGATGCAAGGGGATCGTGTTCGGCTTGTGATAGAAGGTCTGCTGCCACAAAGGCGGGATTTGCAGTATCGTCTGCCAGAACCAAGATCTCACTTGGACCTGCCACCATGTCAATACCAACGGTTCCAAACACCTGTCTCTTTGCCAGAGCCACAAAGATGTTTCCCGGGCCAACGATCTTATCCACCTTGGGAACCTGTTGGGTTCCATAGGCCATGGCTCCTATGGCTTGGGCCCCGCCTATGCGGAAGACCTTATTCACTCCTGCCATCTTTGCAGCAGCAAGGACGGTCTTGTTGACGAATCCATGGGGGGTGGGGGTACACATGATGATCTCTTTCACCCCTGCTGCTTTGGCAGGAAGGGCATTCATCAACACAGAGGAAGGGTAAGAGGCCCTTCCCCCAGGTACGTAGATGCCCACCCTTTCTAAGGGGATCACCCTTTGGCCCAGTATGCTTCCATCTTTTTCGGTGGTGAACCAACTCTCTTCTCTCTGTTTTAAATGGAAATCCAGAATCCTTTCACAGGACTTCTCTATTGCCTCTTTTAGCTCCGGAGACAGTGAGTTTATGGCTTCTGATAACTCTTCTGGTGAAAAGTAAAAACCGGTTTCGTACAGGTCTATTCCATCAAACCTTTTGGTGTAGTGGGCTACCGCGCTGTCACCTTCTTTTTTAACTTTCCGCAGGATCTCATCCACATCCTTCTGGAAGCGAGCTTCAAAGGCTTCACCCCTATTTAGGATCTCAGAGAGCCTCTGACTAAAGTCAGAAGTCCCGTTAACCAATAAGGGTATCACTGGGGAAATTGAGGTTTCTTGCTTCTCTTATGACCCACGTTTTTCATCCCTCTAAAGCAACACAACCGAAATTTACATAAAGGATCATTATTGAGGTCGCTTGGGGTTTCATCCCCTTCTTTCCCTCTAAAGCAGATTGCCAACCCAACAGCTCTCATAGGCGCTTAAAACGGCCTCCCAACCGAAGGATGGTGGCCTTATAGCCATCATTTAGCCCCCTGTCAAATATCTGAAGGAGAGTATTAGAAAAATAGCATATGTGATAAGTAGTATAGCACCATCCAAGCGAGATAGACTCCTTTTTATTCTGCACATGAGCATAAAGGAGACTGCCACAAACACCATATAGGGTAGTGCTATCTTTCTAACCAATGGGGATACTGTGACATTGGCGAATAGGAAGGAGATACCAGAGATGAGAAGTATATTGGCCACATTGCTACCCACCACGTTTCCCAACATAATGTCACCTTCCCCTTTAAGGGCAGAGGCTATGGTTACACCCAGCTCTGGGAGGGAGGTTCCCACAGATATGATGATCAAGGCGATGAATCCGCTGTGGACATTTAAAATCTTTGCCAGCTTCATGGCATGATTAACCGCCTGCTCTGAGCCTACAAGCACCATTGCCAAACCCAATACCCAGATGCCCAGCTTGAGGGGAGTGATACTGGGCTTTTCTTCTTCCAGTGTGTCCAGAGCCTCTGGCTCCCCTTTTAATGCCAAAAGATACAAGATGTAGCAGGCTAACATACCAAGCCCTATCCAATGGGGTATGGGAGAGAGAAAGGAGGCTGCCCAGAGGGCAAATGATGCTGCGACCATGGATCCCATGGCTATTGCCTGGCTCCGGTTCCATGACCTTAAAGGTTTGATTAGGATACCTATTCCCGCTACCAGAGCGAGGTTTAGCACATTGCTTCCTACCACTGTTCCAACCATTATGGCTGGTGTCCCTTTCATTATGCCAGCCAATGAGGCAGCAAGTTCTGGTAACGAGGTTCCCACTGATACCACAGTGATACCAATCCAGTATGGGTGTATAGATAGCCTTTTGGCTATGGCTACGGCTCCCTCAAGAAAGAGGTCTGAGCCCTTGAGAAGGATTGATAAGAAGACAAATATGAGGACACTGTGCAGCAAGATCGCTTTCTCCATAGAGAGGTTGCCTACTAAAAAGGGGAGAGAGTGGCAATATGCCTCTTCGTTTTACCCGTGAAGACAGCTTTTGGATGAATCGTTCGGTGTATGGGGATTTTGTGATAACTGGCACTTGACTGGTTATGGTCCTAATGGTAATTGCAAACCGGGTTTGAGAAAGCCATATGGAGGGATGAGACCCACAAATCTTAG
>JALWSI010000213.1:0-287 GCA_027080315.1 bacterium
CAGCGCCATAAACTACAACGACTTTGATGCCGCAGACTACCTTGTGGTCTTCGCCTGGAACCAGGTTGAAAACGCAAAAGGCTACCTGCTGTGGCTTAAGTTAGATGACGGAACCAACAAGCCCATGGAGGCCAGCGTGGTGCTCTCTGCCAGCAATGGCCTCATTGAGGCAGGGGATCTTGCAGGCATCTACTTTGTGCTTGACAAGGCGGGCTGGAACAGCCTTGTGCCATACACCCTCACATGGCAGGTGAGCGCCCTGAGCGATCCCAACGACCTTAGCAACA
>JALWSI010000213.1:297-12303 GCA_027080315.1 bacterium
GCAACATATCGGCCACCAGCCCCAAGGCAAGTTTCACCTTCAACGAGGCCAAGTGAGCAACTGAAACAGCCGAAAGAGAATAATCCAGGGCGGGGATTTTTCCCTGCCCGTCTTATTTGAGCAATCTCAGTTTCACTCATCTTTTACACCGATTTTTCACAACTCATGTAATAACAACACATTGCGAGCCTCAAAGTGACGATTGGCGATATCTCAGCAATTATGAACCTGGATTAACCTCACCACACCTCACGAATCGTCGGCGGCAGGGCAACTCCAACTGCCCTGAACACCTTGCCACACACCCCAAGGCACTGGGTACGTATGGGATTGACCACAGGTGGGTTAGAGTGATATGAAAGAACCAAGGGAAGAAAACAAGGCGAGGAGAGAGGTTGGTCATGAGAAGGGGATTCTGTGCAGAATAAAGAGTTAGACTAAAATTGAAGTATGGGTAAGTATAAGAAATTAATAATGAAGATATTAACTGGCCAGTCTGATAACAATATCAGGTTTCAAGACTTGTGTGACCTACTCATAAAATTAGGATTTGAAGAGAGAGTTAGAGGAAGTCATCACCTTTTTAGAAAGAAAGGTGTTCTTGAGAAGATAAATCTTCAAAAGGATAAATCCTATGCCAAACCTTATCAGGTGAAGCAAGTTAGAAACTTGATTCTCAAATATAAATTAGTGGAGAGGTTGGATGATGAATGATTATAGGTATGAGATAATAATATATTGGAGTAAAGAGGATGAGGCTTTCATTGCAGAAGTCCCTGAATTACCCGGTTGCATGGCACATGGTAACACTTATGAAGAGGCTTTAAAAAACATAAAAGATGCTATAGTTTTATGGCTTGATACTGCTAAAGAGTTTAAAGATACTATCCCTAAGCCCAAAGAAGAGAAGTTAATGTATGCATAGTATTCATGGTATTATAGTGGATACCCAAAATGAGACAGTATGCTAAGACAGAGCTAAAAGGTGAGCTACGGGTTCCATATCACATTGACAACAAATAGATAGAGTGCTAATGAAGGATGGGGTTATTGCAAGAAAGCAAGGAGAGGCTTGAAAAAGGATATTTTGGATAGAACAAGGAGTTAAGCGTATAAATAAAACATAAATAAAGTAAAAAGCGAGGTTAAAAATGAACATGTTAGATTTAAACGTTTTAGAGAGGCTTGATAAAACCGATCAGGAAAAGATAGAGTATTTTCTAAAGCTGTTATTAGATAAATCAAAATATAAGAAGCTAAAAGAAGAGATATCCGTTAGACGGGAGGAGATAGTTAAAGGAGAGGTTCTGGATCACGATGAAATCTGGAATAAGATAGATGTTTAAACTAATCTATGCGAAAAGCGTAGCAAAAGATTTAAGGAAAATATCAAAGCGCAATCTTCCAAGAATAAAAGAAGGTATTGAAGAGTTGAGGAATTTTCCAGACATATCTCAAATTAAATATCTACATAATCATCCTCTTGCTGACTATAGGCTAAGAATAGGAAATTACAGAGTTCTATTTGATGTCAATTGGGAAAAGAAAGAAATCTATATATTGAAGATTGGTCACAGAAGAGAAGTATATTAGATGCATATTCCAGTCAAAGTTCCCTTGCCTAACATCCTACCCATGTATGGTTTCACTATTAATACATTACAATTACGGAACCCATCTAAAACCGGATGATGTGTGTATGTGAGAAACAAACCAAATTCATGTCTAAAAGCAGTAACCCTCCCTAATCCCAAAACCACCCATTCACACGACGGCTTCTTATCACCCAATTGCCTTTTCAAGGCCCACCTTCTAAGGAAGAGTACAGAACATGAAAGGGTGGAGGTGAGTAGATGGAGCCTATTATCTTCAAAGAAGGTGGCAAAGAGAACACCGCACAGGCCCTTGAGGTGGCCAAGAAGGCCTGTGAAAAGTGGGGCATCTCTCACATGGTGGTGGCATCAACCGAGGGCCACACCGGTCTTGAAGCAGCCAAGCTATTGAAAGGTTCAGGAATCAACCTGGTGGTGATAACCCACAACTACGGATTCAAAGAACCCGGTGTGGTTGAGCTATCACCTGAAACCCGGAACGAGATTGAAGAGCTTGGCGCCACGGTTTACACCGGCACCATGGTGCTGAGAAACATAGGCACCGCAATACGAGAGCTTCAAGGCTACTCTCAACAAGATCTCATAGCCAACACCCTGAGGATTTTGGGACAGGGCATGAAGGTCTGTGTTGAGATAGTGGCCATGGCTGCAGACGCGGGACTGGTACCCCACGACAAAGACGTGGTTGCAGTGGCAGGCACCGCCCACGGAGCAGACACAGTGGTGGTGGCACACGCGGTACCATCTAACCGTCTCTTTGAGATGAAGGTGAGGGCAGTATTGGCAAAACCCTGGGAGTGGTAGAGATGTCACACCCTACAGCGGCGGTCATTGCCGTAGGCAACGAACTGCTCAACGGCTCAATAGCCGACACCAACACCGCAGAGATAGCCCGGGCCTTACAAGAGGTGGGAATAGAGCTTCTATTCTCAATGGCGGTGAGGGACGAAAAGTCAGAGATTGTCAACGCTGTCAACCTCGCCATTGAGAGGGCATCCCTAACCGTGGTGTGCGGAGGCATAGGCCCCACAAAAGACGACCTAACCAGAGAGGCGGTGGCAGAGGCCTTGGGCGTCCCTTTAGAGTTTAGACCAGAGGCCTGGGAGGCCATCAAGGCCAGACTGAAGACCCGAGGAGTGGCAGAACGAGAAGACCACAAAAAGCAGGCCATGATTCCCAAAGGCGCGACTCCCCTAAAAAACCCTGTGGGAAGCGCCCTGGGGGCCATGGTGAAGAAAGATGATAGGATCCTTGTGATGCTACCTGGAGTCCCCAAAGAGCTGAAGGCCATGCTGGGAGAGGTGGTAGCTACGCTTCCAGAAGAGTGGAAGAACCCTCCCAAATCTGTGATCCGCCTTCGCTCCTTCGGCCTTCCAGAATCGGAGATAGACAGGCTGCTTGAATCCCTTTGGAACAATCCCCACCTCTCCTTAGGGCTAAGAGTGCTCTCACCCCGCCACACCGAGATCAGGATTGCAGGAGATAGCCACGCCACCTTTCAGGCAAAGGAGACGGCGAGCAGGCTTATGGGTGACCATCTTTACAGCACCAACGGCGAAGAGCTGGAAGAGGTGCTGGGAAGGCTGCTTCGCCAACAGGGCAAGAGCATAGCCACCGCAGAATCGTGCACAGGGGGAATGATCTCTCACACCATAACCAATGTGCCTGGAAGCTCAGACTACATGCTTGAGGCCTTAGTGACCTACTCAAACGAAGCCAAAGAACAGCTTTTGGGGGTCTCGCACAAAACCCTGTTAGACCACGGGGCAGTGAGCAGAGAGACTGCAGAAGAGAGGGTTAAAGGGCTAAGGCGGGTGAGCGGTGCAGACTGCTGCGCCGCAGTTACAGGAATAGCCGGCCCCGGAGGAGGAACCCCACAAAAGCCTGTTGGGCTCGTCTTTGCAGGGTTTTATGTGGATAATAAATGCTGGGTAAGGGAATACCGATTCTCTGGAAGCCGGCTTGAGATCAAGCAGCTAACCACCATGAGCGTGCTGAATGAGATAAGGCTCAAACTGGAGAAGAACCCATGAGCATACGGGCATTCATAGCCATTCCCCTGCCAGAGGAGGTTAAAAGGGCAATTCACTCTTTGGGGAAAGAGCTTGTTGAGAAGGGACTACGCCTGAGACTGGTGCGTCCTGAGGGAATACACTGCACCATCAGGTTTCTCGGCAACATTGAAGATAACCAGATTGATGCCATAAGCCAAGCAATGGAGAAAGCAGCTGAAAAAACGAAGAGTACCCGACTCTCCACCGCCGGGCTGGGGGTGTTCCCAAATCCCCTCAGAGCAAGGGTGATCTGGGTGGGAATAGAGGGCGATCTTGCCCCAATAAACACCATTTTCAACAGCCTGCAGGATGAACTTGAAGCCATAGGGTTTGAGCGGGAGAAGAGGGGCTTTTCGCCCCATCTCACCATAGGAAGGTGGAAGAACCCCTTGAATTCTGCAGAAAAAGGCATACTGCAAGGGGTTTTGGAGGAACACAAAAACTGGCGAGGAGGAGAGTTTGACGTAAAGGAGATTGTGTTGTACCAAAGCCAACTACATCCTTCAGGGGCACGGTACACTCCTTTGAGAAGAATTCCAATAGATTGAAAGGTGAAGTGGTATGGAGAAGAGAACAGAGGTAGAAGAGGAACTGAACCAGATAGACGAAGAGCTTGAGAAGCTGTTTGACAGGTTCGCGGATCTTATTAGCAGGAGAAAAAGGCTGCTAACCGAGAGTGGATCCCGGAAGAAGGGGCCAACGGGAACCGACAAGAAATCCACTCCTTACGTAAGACACCACAAACGATAAGGATCTAATGCCCATCAGATACCAGGTGGTGGTGGCAGGAAGCGGGCCTGTGGGCTCCTTTGTCGCTGCAAGCCTTGCCAATAAGGGGGTTGAGACTGCTCTTCTTGAGAAAAATGGAGCCACCCTTCCCATCTGTACCGGAATAATAGGGGTTGAGACCGAAAAGCTGGTCCCCATTCCAGCAGAGACCATCTGCTCAAGAATCAACTCTGTCCGCATGAACGTGGCCTTTGAGAGAGAACTTGTCTATTCAAATCCCGGCACCATGGCCTACGTGGTGGACCGCCAGAGCTTTGATCACTCCCTTCTCCAGAAGGCCATAGCAAGCGGGGTCCACTACCTTGAAGGCTACAGGGTGAAGAAGCTGAGCTTCAATCCACCAAACACCGTGGTGATCACTGTGAAGAACGAGAAAGAAGAAGAGAAGATAGAGGCGAATCTGCTGATCTTGGCAACTGGGTTCTCCCCCACATTGCTGAAAGAGGCAGGCCTGAAAGGATACCCCGGCACCGTTGAAGGGGTACAAACCGAGGTGGAATTATCAACCGATACCAGCATCATAGAAGTGTATTTCTCTAACGCCCTTGTACCTAAGGGGTTTTTATGGGTAGTCCCCATAAGCAAAAATAGGGCAAGGGTTGGATTGGTAACCCCTGAGAAAGGGATGAAGATCCTCAAAGAGGCCTTAAACAAGGATTTTCTGAAAGAGAGAATAAAGGAGCGGGAACCTGCAAAGATTAGAATGAGGCTTCTTCCCCGAGGGCCCATCCCTGAAACCTACGGAAACGGTCTGTTAGTTGTGGGAGAAGCCGCGGGACAGCTAAAGGCAACCACCTATGGAGGAATCTACTATGGCCTTCTCTGCGGAGAGTGCGCTGTTGAGACTGCCCTTACAGCCCTGAGCCTAAAAAGAAGCACCAAAAACGTCCTCTCCATCTACCAGACCCAGTGGGAGAACAGGATAGGAGAAGAGCTAAGGGAAGGGGCAAGATGGCGCAGTCTCTTTGAGAGCATGAGCGATGAGCAGATGATCTTGGCAGCAGACATCATTGGGGGAGACGGCATATTCAACAAGGTGAAGAGCGTTGTGAAGTTTGACTGGCATAAGGACCTGATAGGGCTGGGATTGTCATACCTTAAAAGACACGGTCTCAGCGTGGTGAACAGAAGCATAAGCGGGAGGGCTTCTTGAGCTATCTTCTACTAATCATAGTCTTTGTGGTATCCACAATATTGCTCCTTTTGGTGCTCCTCTCAGGGGCTCGGAAGGTGGGATGCCCCAAGTGCAGATGGGAAGGCTCATACCGTGCATGGAAGAAAGAGGGAAGATGCCCCTTGTGCGGTACCACAGACCCACCAAGGGAATTGAACAGGACCAAAGAGGAGATCAGATAGGTGGCCCTCACAGATCTTAATCCACTAATAGAAAAGGCTAAAGAGCTGGGCTCTCTTGAAGTAGGGTTTCTTTCTGCAAGCGAGGTGGTTGTGGCCCATTGGGTTAGGCTAAAGTGTATGTTTGGATGCCCTGATTACGGCAAGTTCCGCACCTGTCCTCCTTACACCCCCGATGCAGAAGAGATGAAAAGGATTTTAAGCGAATACAACCAGGTTATGCTCATAAAAACCACGAGCCATGACAAGGCCACAGAGATAGTGGCAAAGCTCATGGGATGGCTCTACTCCCAGGGAGAGTTCAAGGCCTTCCCTTTGGGTTCAGGGCGGTGCAGGCTCTGTCAAGAGTGCGACATTGAGAACTGCCGATCCCCCCACATGGCCTACCCCTCTATGGAGGCATGCTCAATAGACGTGTTTGAAACCATCAGAAGGGTTGGCTGGTCCAGAGAGGAGAGATCCCCAGAAGGAGATTTTCTCCATTACGGAGCCGTGCTTCTCTGGTGAGCCACACGTTGAACATCAACACAACCCTTGGTAGAGAGGGTGCACATTCTTCAAGGTTTGGAGGTCGGCTCAACCATGGAAAAGTACAATCCTCAGGAAATTGAAGAGAAATGGCAAGCTATCTGGCAAAATAAGAACAACTGGAAAGCAACAGAGAACCCCAACAAGCCCAAATACTACTGCTTAGAGATGTTTCCCTATCCCTCTGGCAGGATCCACATGGGACACGTGAGAAACTACTCCATAGGAGACGTGGTGGCCCGATACAAGAGGATGCAAGGGTACGAGGTGCTTCACCCCATGGGATGGGACGCCTTCGGCCTTCCTGCAGAGAACGCTGCCATTGAACACGGGGTGCATCCTGCAAAGTGGACCATGGAGAACATTGACACCATGAGAGCCCAGCTTAAGAGGCTGGGCTTCAGCTACGATTGGGAGAGGGAGATAGCCACCTGCCTGCCTGAATACTACAGATGGGAACAGAAGATATTCATTGAGATGTACAAAAAGGGTTTGGCCTACCAGAAGGAGTCCTTTGTAAACTGGTGTCCTAAATGCCAGACCGTTCTCGCAAACGAACAGGTTGAGGGGGGCAGGTGCTGGCGCTGCCACGAGGCAGTGGTGGAGAAACGCCTCAAGCAATGGTTCTTCAAGATAACAGCCTACGCTGACCAGCTTCTTGATGACATGAGGCTTCTTGAGGGCGGCTGGCCTGAGCGGGTGCTCACCATGCAGAGAAACTGGATAGGCCGCTCTGAGGGAGCAGAGATAGTCTTCCCCCGCACCGACGGAAAAGGGGAGATAAGGGTGTTCACAACAAGACCCGACACCCTATTTGGTGCTACGTTTATGAGCATTGCTCCTGAAAGCGAGTTAGTAGAAGACCTTATTGCCAACAGTCCAGAAGCCGAAAAGGTGCGCCAGTTCGTCAAGAGGGTGTCACAGCAGACCATTGAAGAGAGACTCATGGAGGGCACCGAGAAGGAGGGAGTCTTCACAGGGGCCACCTGCATCAATCCGGTAACCAACCAAGAGATTCCCATCTTCGTGGCCAACTTCGTTCTCGCCGAGTACGGCACAGGAGCGGTGATGGCGGTGCCAACCCACGACCAGAGAGACTTTGAGTTTGCCAAAAAGTACGGCTTGCCTCTAAAGGTGGTGATCCAGCCACCGGGAGAGGTCCTGAATGAAGAGACCATGACCGAGGCCTATGAAGGGGAGGGAACCTTAGTGAACTCCGGGGAGTTCACCGGTCTTCCCAACGAAGAGGCCAAGAAAAAGATAGTTGAGTACCTTGAGAGCAAGGGTCTTGGAAAAGCCACCGTCTCTTACCGCCTCAGAGACTGGGGAATCTCAAGGCAGAGATACTGGGGAGCCCCTATTCCCATGATCCATTGTCCCCAATGCGGGGTTGTGCCGGTTCCTGAAGACGAGCTTCCGGTAACCCTACCCCAGGATGTTGAGATCAAGGTGGGGGGCAATCCTTTGGAGAGACACGAGGAGTTCGTGAACACCACCTGTCCCCAGTGTGGCGGGAAGGCAAGAAGAGAGACCGACACCATGGACACCTTTGTGGAGTCCTCCTGGTACTTCTTCAGATACGCCGATGCCAAGTGTGACACCGGCCCCTTCACAAAAGAGAAGGCAGGCTACTGGATGCCCGTGGATCAGTACATTGGTGGAATAGAGCACGCTGTGCTGCACCTGCTCTACTCAAGGTTCTACACCAAGGTGCTAAGGGACTTAGGCTACACAGAGGTGTCAGAGCCCTTTGCCAGGCTTCTCACCCAGGGAATGGTGATAAAAGACGGGGCCAAGATGTCAAAGAGCCTGGGCAACGTGGTTGACCCAAACGAGATGATTGAAAAGTACGGCGCAGACACCTCACGGCTCTTCCTCCTCTTTGCTTCTCCCCCGGAAAAGGACCTTGACTGGAGCGATCAGGGCATAGAGGGGTGCTTCAGGTTTTTGAACAGGGTATGGAGATTCGTGCAGGAGCACATGGATAGCATAAAAGAGGTTCAGCCCATGACCGAAGCCCAGATGACGAAGCTTCAGGAGATGGATGAGCCGGTGAAGGCCCTGCTGAGAAAGACCCATCAAACCATAAAGAAGGTTACTGCGGACATTGAAGAGAGGTTCCACTTCAACACCGCCATTGCCGCAATCATGGAGTTCACCAACCTTCTCTACGAAGTGGCCCCCAAGCTGAAGAAGGAGAACCCCACCCACACCTCCGCCCTCTCCTTCGCCGTAAAGAACCTGCTGCTGCTTCTCTCTCCCTTCGCGCCCCACATTACAGAAGAGCTATGGCACGCCTTGGGCCACCAAGGCCACATTGAACAGCAAGAGTGGCCAGGCTACCTTGAGGAGCTCACCAAAGAAGAGAGCATCACCGTGGTTCTTCAGGTGAACGGCAAGGTGCGCTCAAAACTGCAGGTGGCACCGGGAACACCCAAAGAGGAGCTTGAGAAGCTGGCGCTCAACGATCCCAAGATACAGGGCTGGATAGAAGGGAAAGAGGTCAAAAAGGTGATAGTGGTGCCCAATCGTCTGGTTAACCTGGTGGTGGCAGGATGATCCCTATTCTGGTATCCTCACAACACTATCTCTAAAAAGGAGGACGGGCATGGCAATAAGCGCTAAAAAAAGGGTGGAGGTTCTGCGAGAGGGGCTGGAAGAGCTCGCCTCTCAACGGTACCTGGAAGAGATATTCCACCACATAACCGGGGCCATAAGGGGATTCTTGCCGTACAAGTCTTACGCCATAGTGCTTATTGGTGAAGACGGCGATCCAAGGGTGAAAGCCTCCCGGGGATTGAGCTACACTTACATAAAGGAGCTTCATCGCCAAGGGGCGCATCCGGCCTTTGAAGCCATGAAGAATGAAGAGTCTTCAATGCTGATAACCCCGGGGCATAAGCTCTTTGGCAAGGTGATCTTTGAACACCAGTACAAGGCCTTGGCCATGGTGCCTCTCGTTGTCTCAGAAGAGATGGTGGGACTCCTCTTTGTTGATAGCGACGAACCTGAGGCCTTTGACGAGAGCACCATGGAGTTCCTTGAAGAGCTGGCCCTTCTGGCCTCAGTGGCCATAGACTTCTTCGCCTGCAAAGACGCTGTAACCGAGTCTGTGAACCGAGATGGAGTGACGGGGCTTTACAACTACAAGCACTTCCACGAGATACTCTTCAGAGAGATTTTGAGGTCAAAAGAGACAGGCCGAACCTTCTCCCTGGTGCTCTTTGCCATAGCCGGACTCAAAGAGTACAACGCCTCCTTTGGCCACGTTGAGGGAGACCGCCTACTTAGGGAGATTGGAAGGTTCATCTCACAGCGCATGAGGAGCTTTGACATTGAGGCAAGATATGGAGGAAGCAAGATTGTGGTTCTCATGCCAGAGACGGAGAAAGAAGAGGCCATACGGCGAACGGAAGAGATTTTGAAGGCATGTGAAGAAGAGCCGTGGAGCCAGAAAGAGCCTGCCATAACCCTGAAGGCCGGTATTGCAAGCTTTCCCGTTGATACCGATGACGAGAAGGTGCTACTGAACTACCTTGAACAGGCCACCTTTGAGGCAACCCGTAAAGAGGGCAATGCCCTGATAGTGTGGCCATTGTAAGAGATAAGAACCCAACGAAGGAGAGGTGAGAGGAAGATGAGTAAGGAGACCCGCAACAACTTCAAGTTCAACACCATTGAGGAGGCCATTGAGGACATCAAGGCAGGCAAGATGGTGATCATGGTTGACGACGAGGACAGGGAGAACGAAGGCGATCTGGTGATGGCCGCCGAGAAGGTAACCCCTGAGGCCATAAACTTCATGGCCACCCACGGAAGGGGACTCATATGCCTCTCACTCACCCCCCAAAGGGTGGACGAACTGGATCTTCCTCTTATGTCTCCCAAACAGGGTGACCCCTTTGGCACCGCTTTCACAGTCTCTATTGACGCAAAAGAAGGGGTGACCACGGGGATCTCTGCAGCAGACAGGGCGAGAACCATCCAGGTAGCAATAGACCCCAACACAAAACCGCAAGACCTGGTACGCCCTGGTCATATCTTTCCTCTAAGGGCAAGAAAGGGTGGTGTACTGAGAAGAGCAGGCCACACCGAAGGCTCGGTTGATTTAGCCAAGGCGGCGGGGCTCTACCCTGCAGGGGTGATATGCGAGATCATGAATCCCGATGGAACTATGGCCCGTACCCCCCAGCTCATGGAGTTTGCCCAGAAACACGGCCTTAAGATCATAACCATTGCGGATCTCATTCAGTACAGGCTGCACAAGGACTTTCTGGTGCACAGGGTTGCAGACGCCCATCTACCCACTCCCTTTGGAGACTTCACCATCATAGCCTACGACAACGACGTGGACATCTACACCCATGTGGCCCTGGTGAAGGGAGAGGTTGCTGGAGACGAGCCGGTATTGGTGAGAATGCACTCCCAGTGCTTAACCGGAGACGTCTTCCTTTCAAAGAGGTGCGACTGCGGCTCGCAGCTTCACACCGCCATGCAAATGATCAACGATGCAGGGAAAGGGGTGGTGGTCTATCTCTCGCAAGAGGGACGAGGCATAGGCCTTGACAACAAGATAAAGGCCTACCATCTTCAGGATGAGGGCATGGACACCGTAGAGGCCAACGTGGAGCTGGGCTTCCCTCCTGACCTGAGAGACTACGGAATAGGTGCCCAGATTCTTGTTGACTTAGGAATAAAGAAGATACGGCTCATCACAAATAACCCTAAGAAGGTGGTTGGACTTAAGGGGTACGGTCTTGAGATAGTGGAGAGAGTGCCCATTGAGATACCCCCCTGTGAGTGGAATGAGAAGTACCTGAAGACAAAGAGGGTGAAGATGGGCCACTACTTCTGTCACGTGTGAGGAGAAGAGGATGAGAGAGATAGCAGGAGAGTTAAGGGGAGAAGGCAGAAGCTTTGCAATAGTCGTTAGCAGGTTCAACAGCTTTGTCACCGAGAGGCTGTTGGAAGGTGCTTTGGACCAACTCACCCGCCATGGGGTGGAGGAGAAAGAGATCACCGTTGTGCGAGTGCCTGGGGCCTTTGAGATTCCCCTTGTTGCAAAACAACTGGCAAAGACCAGGGCTTACCACGGAATAATCTGCTTGGCCGCAGTGATAAGGGGCGATACCCCCCACTTTGAGTATGTCAGCGCAGAGGTGACCAAAGGAATAGCCCAGGTCTCACTGGAGCTTGGAATTCCAGTGGTGTACGGAGTGGTCACTGCAAACACCGTTGAGCAGGCCATTGAGAGGGCAGGCACAAAGATGGGCAACAAGGGAGGAGATGCCGCCCAAACCGCCTTAGAGATGGCCTCTCTTCTTGAGAGGCTGCCCGCTGCCCAATGAGCGATATCCCCTTCAGGCGGCGGGTAAGGGTGGTGACCGCCGCCTTGCTCTACCAGTACAGGTTTTTTCAAGAAGAGCCCGAAAGGTTTGAGAGCGCCGCACACCTCATTGAAGAAGACCCCAAGGTGCTGCAGGCGGCGAGAGAGCTCTTTGAGCAGGTGATCCCCCACTACCAGGAGATTGACTCTATGGTTGACGATTTAGCCAGCTGGAACCCCCAACGCTTAGACCTGACCGATAGGGCTGTGGTGATTCTGGGGATCTACGAGCTGCTACACACCGACCTTGACACCCCTGTGGTGATAAACGAGGCGGTGGAGG